>DATGYJ010000205.1:0-3183 GCA_035298105.1 Anaerolineales bacterium
CCTTGATCACTGAAATCGTCGCTTGGGAAGAGAGACGCAATGAGAAGCATGCCATGATCCGTTGGAACTTTACTGTCCAAGATGCTCGAAACGTTTTTAAAGAACATTACCCTACATCTTTAACTTGTTGAGGTACTAGGAACATATGGAAGATTTTTGGACGAACAAAAAAGTACTTGTAACGGGTGCAGGCGGTTTTATCGGCAGTCATCTTGTTGAAAGATTAGCTGAGACTGGTGCCTCAGTCCGCGTCTTTGTGCGCTACAACTCACGCGGCGACCCGGGGCTGCTGCGCCTCGCTTCACCAGAGACCCTCGCCAACCTCGAACTGGTCGGCGGGGATCTCCGGGACCCTGATGCCGTTCGGAAAGTTGTTAGCGGCTGCCAGATTGTGTTTCATTTAGGGGCGCTGATCTCCATACCCTATTCTTATCGCCACCCGGCTGAAGTAGCTGAGACAAATTTCATGGGGACGTTAAATGTGTTGATCGCCTGCCGGGATCTTGAGGTGCAGCGCCTGATACACACGTCCACCAGTGAAGTTTATGGCACGGCCCAGCGGACTCCTATCGACGAATCTCATCCTTTGCAGGGTCAATCTCCTTACTCTGCCAGCAAAATTGGGGCGGATAAACTTGTCGAAAGTTTTTACTGCACTTATCAGTTGCCAGCTGTCACCATCCGGCCGTTTAACACTTACGGCCCGCGCCAATCAGCTCGGGCGGTTATTCCTACCATCATCACCCAAGCTTTGGCGAATCGCACAATCCATCTGGGTAATCTGGATGCGATCCGTGATTTCACCTATGTTGACGATACAGTGAACGGTTTCATGTGTGCAGCGAGTGTGGGTGATATAGAAGGTGGGACATTTAACCTGGGAACAGGGACCGAGATCAAAGTTGGTGACCTGGCGGAAAAGATCATTCGGAAGGTGGGCACCCAGGCAAAAATTGAGGTTGATTCAGAACGAATTCGTCCGCAGAAGTCTGAAGTGTTGCGCCTCTTATCTGACAACTCCCTGGCACGCAGCCAGCTAGGCTGGTCCCCATCAGTTAGCTTGGACGATGGATTGGATAAGACCATCGAGTGGATCAAAGGAAATTTGGATCGTTACCGGATCGGGATTTATGAACTCTAACAAGGAGGGTAGAAAATGAAAGCAGTTGTATTAGCTGGTGGGAAAGGTAGTCGCCTCGCACCTTATACCAAGATTTTACCAAAGCCGCTGATGCCGATCAGCGATATGCCAATCCTTGAGGTCATATTGCTTCGGCTAAAGGCAGCCGGGATCAATGAGGTTGTCTTGACTGTGGGACATTTATCAGAACTGCTGCGTGCATTTTTCAGGGATGGGAATCAATTTGGGATCAATATCACGTATAGTTATGAAGAGTGTCCGCTGGGCACCGCGGGTCCGATTGCTCTCGTAGATGGATTAAATGAAACTTTTTTGGTTACGAATGGCGATGTGCTTACCACGCTAGATCTGTGTGACTTGATCCGGTTCCATCGGGAGCAAAAGGCTATGGCAACGATTGCCGCGCATCATCGGCAATCGAAGATTGACCTGGGCGTGATCGAAAAGGATGGAAATTGCCAGATTACAGGATATATTGAGAAACCAGTTTATGACTTTTTGGTCAGCATGGGAATCTATGTGTTCGAGCCAGCGGTTCTATCCTATATTACGCCTGGACAGTATCTTGATTTTCCCAATCTGGTGCAAAAACTGCTCGCCGCTGGCGAACGGGTTGTTGCTTACCCATTTAATGGTTACTGGGAAGATCTTGGACGGCCAGATGACTACGAGCGCGCCTCGCAGGATTTTGAAAAAATGCGTGCTGAATTCCTACCTGAATCAAAAGGAGGCTAAATTATGGAATGGCAAATACCATTGTCGGATATTGATTTCGGCCCGGAAGAGAAGGCTGCAGTCGATGATGTTTTGCAGAGCAAGTGGCTGACCATGGGCTCGATCACTCAGGAATTCGAACAAGCCTTTGCAGCGTATGTTGGCGCAAAATATGCAATCGCGGTGACCAATGCAACGGCCGCGCTCCATTTAGCCTGTGTGGTCGCCGGTTTAGGACCGGGAGACGAAGCAGTTGTCCCGTCGTTGACATTCGTGGCAACCGCGAACGCCGTTCGATATACGGGTGCTAGCCCTGTTTTTGCAGACATAGCAGATGAACAGGACTTAAACATTTCATACCATTCAATTGAAAAGGCGATTACAGAGCGAACGCGCGCCATCCTGGTTATGCACTACGGCGGGGACGCTTGTGATATGCCAAGCATCCTGGAACTGGCCCGCGAGCATCAATTAATGGTGATCGAAGATGCGGCCCATGCAGTTGGCTCTGAGCTGGAGGGTCGAAAGCTGGGGACCTGGGGGCATATAGGGTGCTTCAGTTTTTTCTCGAACAAAAACATGACTACTGGGGAAGGGGGCATGCTTGTCACCAATGACGAGCAATACTCACAGAGACTGCATTTGCTTCGTTCGCACGGAATGACCACCCTCACCTGGGATCGTCACAAAGGACATGCCTCGAGCTACGATGTAGTTGACCTGGGCTACAACTACCGCATCGATGAAATACGGGCTGCTCTGGGCGTGGTCCAACTCAGAAAATTGGCATTGAACAATGAGCGCCGTCGCTGCCTCACACAAGTTTATCGGGATGTTTTGCAGGAGCTGGCTCCCGAGGTCGCAGTTCCATTTACACAGCACGTTGGTATCTCCGCAGCTCATTTAATGCCGATCCTTTTGCCGGCCGGCTCTAACAAACTTCGTTTTATGGAGAATATGAAGGCACAGGGCGTTCAGACCAGTTTTCATTATCCCCCGATTCATACCTTTACAGCTTATCAGCACAACAGAGATAGAGCTTCGCTGCCAATTACGGAAGCAGTGGCTGAACGAGAAGTTACCCTGCCGTTATATCCTACTCTCCGTGAAGACGATGTGGTAATGGTTGCCCAAACAGTCGCAGCGGCACTGCGCCAGTCCTGATTTCGGAATATTACTCGGTAAGATCCAAAGACCAATTCGATCGCAGAGGATTTTGAATCAAGAAATTGCCAATTTTCAAGTCGGAGAAATGAACTATGGAGATTAAAGATTTTTTGTCGCTGATGTGGCGGAGCGCCCTGATTCTGGTTGGGGGGCTTATGCTG
>DATGYJ010000206.1:0-27327 GCA_035298105.1 Anaerolineales bacterium
TATTAGATGAACATTTGGCTGCACTTCAGATTTTGGGCTGTTCTCTGATCTTTGTTGCAGTTTTACTTTCGCAATTCAAGGAGTGGAATCTACGGGGTAAAATTGACGGAACCCACTTGGTGGAGGGTCGATGACAGCCAAAGTAATCTTGAACCCTTATTCAAATCGTTGGAACTCACAGAAGCGCTGGCCCGAAGCCGAATTGGCTCTCAAAGCTGCAGGCGTGGATTTTGACCTGGTTGTGTCACAAAAAAAAGGCCAGATCGTTGAACTCGCCGCACAGGCGGTGCATGAGCAGTTTTCGCCAATCATTATCGCAGGCGGAGATGGGTCGATTGGTGATGCTGCCAATGGCCTGATGCGAGCCGCAGCCTCCAGGAGGAACGCACTGGTCCCTTTGGGGATCATGCCGACCGGTTCAGCCAATGATGTGGCCTACGCGCTGGGCCTGCCAATAGACTTGAAGGAAGCCGCGAAAGTGATCGCAGCCGGGAAAACAAAGGCAATGGATTTGGGAAAGCTAAATGACCGGTATTTTGTCAATAATTCAGCCGCGGGCCTGGAGCCGTATGTCACTATTAAACACGAAAGGATCCACTGGATCAAGGGCATGGTACGTTACCTGGTGGCTGCAGTTCAGGCGATACTGGATAAACCCGAATGGGATGGAAATATTAAATGGGACGACTCTCAATTCAATGGAAAGATCTCCCTGCTCTCCATTGGAAATGGCCGGCGCACGGGCGGTTTCTTTATGACGCCGCATGCTGATCCCTTCGATGGCAAGCTCACGCTGGCCTTTGGTTACCGCAGCACCCGTCTGGGCTTGTTCCAGGCTCTGCCGCGTGCTTTTAATGAAGACAAGGGAAGCTATGTTGAAATGGAAGGCATGCAGGAAGTCCACGCCACACATATTTCCATCCATCTCAACGAGCTCTCTCCGGCCCATACAGATGGCGAACTGCTCCCTGCATGGATCCAGGATTTTCAGTACGATATTCTCCCCAAGTGTTTGAATATTCTCATGCCTTGAAATGACAAACGAACTTTCTTTTCGCCCTATCAAGCGTAATCTGTGGACTGATTTCGAGGAACTTTTTGGCCCCAATGGTGCCTGTGCCGGCTGCTGGTGCATGTTTTGGAAACTGCGCGGCCAGGCATACGAGGAAGCTAGAGGCTATGAAACCCGGCAAATGCATAAGTCCATCGTAGATTCCGGTACAGTTACTGGTTTACTCGCGTATTTGCATGGTGAGGTGGTGGGGTGGATCGCAGTCGAGCCGCGTGAGGCCTATCCCAGGCTGGCACATTCACGCACACTCCAGCCTGTGGATGAGCAGCCAGTCTGGTCGGTGACGTGTTTCTTCGTGGCAAAGAAATCCCGGAGAAAGGGAATCACGGTCGAGTTATTGAGGGCTGCGGTTGAATATGTCAAGCAACAGGGTGGAAAGATCGTGGAAGGCTATCCGGTGGATGCACACAAGGATATGCCTGCTCCATTTATTTACACCGGGACCGCCTCGGCATTCCAGCAGGCCGGTTTCAAAGAAGTGGTGCCGCGCGCAGACAAGGGTTCTAAGCGGCTGATCTTCCGATTCTTCATTGAAGAATAACGCATGGCATTTCAAGATATACGAAAATCTCGAAAGTGGCTGAGCAGGGAAGAGGTTGGCTTTCTTGCGCTGATGCTTTTCATTTTGGGTTTGTTATTGGCTGCGAATATCTATCTGGCGCGTCTCCTGCCGGGAGGCGAGTGGCTCTTCCTGCGCTGGAGTAGCGCCCGTGCTTTCCTCTTCGAGAAGATCGAGCCCTATAGTACTGAGATCGCGCAGCGCACCCAAGAAGTCGCTTATGGACGGATCGCTTTTTCGAGTGAATATGCATATGTCTTCAACGATCCGTTCTACATCGCATTGCTGTATATCCCTTTAGCTTTCTTTCAAGATTTTACTCTGGCGCGCGGCATATGGATGTTGCTCTCAGAAGGCGCGCTGGTCGGAATTGTATTGTTTGCTTTTCGACTCTCCGAATGGCAGCCGGCCCGTTGGCTGTATATTTGCCTGCTTGGTTTCGGCTTATTCAATTATTTCAGCCTCAATGCATTGGTGACCGGAACGCCGACCATCATGTTGACATTTGTTTATTTGTGGATTTTGCTTGCGCTGCGTTCCCACTCGGATGAACTTGCGGGAGTGCTCTTATTCCTGGTGGCATATCAATGGGAGGTGGGAGGTTTATTTTTTCTTTTTATCCTGCTCTTTGTATTTGCGAATCACCGTTGGAACGTGTTGGGAGGATTTGCAATGGCTTTGTTCGTGTTGATGATGGTTTCAATATTATTCAATTCAGGCTGGGGACTTGCTTATATTCGTGCGGTTCTTTCGGATTGGTACCGAGGTGCAAATTTCACTTTCGGTCACCTGTTATCAAACCGGTTTTCGAATGTGAAATTTTCGATTGGGTTGACCGTTTCCATTGCACTGGGTATTATCCTTCTGATCGAATGGCTTGGGTCCGTCCAGGCGAACTTCCGGCGCGTCGTGTGGACTGCATCCCTCTCGCTGGCAGCCACACCGCTGATCGGGTTCGCGATCTTTCCATCCAATCATGTGGTTCTGATTTTGCCGTTCATTTTGATCCTGGCGCTGGTTTGGGAACGATGGCAGCGCCAGCGCGTGCTATTCAGTCTTTTGATCCTGCTTCCCGTTCTCCTGATTCCTTTTGGTTTATATCTCCGTGCCGTTTCCCTTTATGACCCCCTGGTCAATGATCTAATTTCAGCCCTTCCCCCGGTTGCTGCCGTCATTGGACTGTATTGGATGCGCTGGTGGGTCATCCATTCTCCCCGCGTCTGGTTCGATCAAATCGGAGGTCATCGATGAATTGGCGTCATTATGCAATCCTCTTTGTCATTGGATTGATCGTCCCTTTCGGGGTATCGCGCTTTCAATCAATGCCTGGCTACATGGATGCAGATTATTATTTTGCAGGCGGAATGCAGCTTGCCGAGGGTCATGGTTTCAACGAACCGTATCTTTGGAACTATTTGGATGATCCGGCGGGCGTTCCTCATCCCTCTCATACTTACTGGATGCCGCTGGCCTCGATTGTTTCTGCGCTTGGGATGTGGGTCGCCGGTCAGCCGATCTATCCCGCAGGACGTTTCCCGTTCATCCTCCTTTCGGCTTGCGTGCCCCTCTTGACGGCGGCCCTCGCCTTTGACATTTCCCGCCAAATACGGCTGGCAATGGTCTCCGGATTGTTATCGGTCTTCTCGCTTTATTACGCGCCTTTCATGCCCGTGCCTGATAACTATGCCCTGTTCATGTTACTGGGGAGTGCCTTCCTGCTTCTGGCGCCTCTCACACAAAAATGGATCCCCGTTGTCCTTGGGGCGCTCGCGGGCTTGATGACCCTGGCGCGCAGTGATGGTTTACTCTGGCTTGGGCTGGCAGGCTTAACGGTGATGTGGAAATCCGCCAACAAAGACCAGGGGAGGAAGCACTCCTTTCAAGAATGGCTGGCCCTGATCGTGCCGGCAGGTTTACTCATTCTGGCAGGCTATCTGCTCACAATGGGTTTTTGGCATTTGCGCAATCTAAATCTTTTTGGCTCGTTTCTAACTCCGGGCGGCGGACGTTTGCTTTGGCTTCAAAACTACAACCAGACCTTTATCTATCCACCCGAGAACTTAACGAGTGAATCATTCCTGCAAGCCGGCTGGGGAGCAGCGGTGCAGAACCGCATTCGGGCGTTCACCTCCAATTTCAGCAATGCCTTTGGCGCACAAGGCGGAATTTTCCTCTTTCCATTTATCTTGGTCGGGTTACGGCAATTGCGTCATGATTTGAGGACCAGGATCGCGGTTACCGGTTGGCTGATTCTGTTTGCGGTCATGACGCTCATCTTTCCGTTCGCGGGTTCACGCGGCAGTTTCTTTCATGCGGGTGCGGCATTCCAGCCTTTCTGGTGGGCGGCCGCTCCGATCGGGATGGATGCAGTTCTTGCCTGGGCGCGCAGTCACGGTCAATTCAAGGATAAGAATGCGCCGTACTTCCTGCAGGGTATCCTTGTTTTGCTGGCGATTTTCATGACCGGCTATCTCGTGAACTTCCGGGTAATTGCCGGCGGCTGGGCGAAGGACGATTTTATTTACCCATCCGTGGAGCGCATGTTTCTTGAGCATGGGATCAACCCGGGTGATGTTGTGATCGTGCGCAACCCACCCGGCTATTTCATCGCTTCGGGGCGTCCTGCGATTTCCCTGCCATTTGGCGACGAGTCCACGATCCTGGCGGTTGCAGAAAAATATCACGCGCACTATCTCGTGATTGAAAAAGGTGGGACCTTCGCGGCCATCCAGGGCTTATATGATCGACCACAAAGTAACCCATCGTTTGCTTACATAGGAGAAGTCAATGAGGCGAGACTCTATCACATTGAATTGGCGCATTGATCCCTGGGTTGTGATCGCCGTTGCGGCGCTCATTGCAGTTCTTTTTTATCTTATCAGCAGCGCGCTGATCTTCCGCATTGGTTTCCCTCTTGACGATGCGTGGATTCACCAAACCTACGCGCGCAATCTTGCCCAGCATCGCGAATGGGCCTTTCGGCTCGGTGAGCGTTCGGCGGGTTCCACCGCGCCGCTTTGGACAGCTCTGCTTGCGATCGGGTTCTTAATTGGCCTTGCTCCTTATGTGTGGACATATTTGCTGGGCTGGGTGATATTGACTTTGCTGGCTATTTACGCCGAAAATGTCGCGCAAAAACTAGTGCCGGCCTACAAATCGCGTATTCCCTGGGCAGGATTATTCTTTGTCTTCGCCTGGCATCTGACCTGGGCAGCCGTCTCAGGGATGGAAACACTTTTACATGCGCTCATCATCTTCGTGGTATTGAGCGCCCTGATCAGTCACTCGCGGCGCTATCTGACCCTAGGTCTGCTCGCCGGTTTGAGCATCTGGGTGCGCCCGGATGGTCTGACGCTGCTTGGCCCTATATTATTTGTGGCCCTACTATCTGAGAATTCATGGTATTTGCGAGGTGAAGCGTTATGGAAAACGCTACTTGGCTTTGGCGCATTATTTTTTCCATATTTGCTTTTTAATCTGGCGCTCTCCGGAAACCCCATGCCGAACACATTCTACGCCAAGCAGGCGGAATATGATGTGTATTGGATGTCGAAGACTATTATGGAACGTGTCAGTGACTACCTTTGGCCTATCCTGGCCAGTCCATTCGTGGTTTTGATCCCTGGCGCCTTGATGTGGCTTTTCAGAAGCATCCGTGCCCGCAATTGGGGCACCCTGGCCAGCGTGGTCTGGGTTTTTGGGTATATTGCAATTTATTTTACGCGCCTACCTGCTTACCAACATGGCAGGTATGTTATTCCGGCTTTGCCCATCATGTATTTATGGGGGATTCTGGGCCTGCTTGAATATGTTTCCTCGGCCAAAGCCAACAGGCACGTTGTAAAGGTATGGAACATTGCCATCATCGCTCTGTGCCTTATGTTCGAGTTGCTTGGCGCGCGCCAAAATGCATATGATGTCTTTTGGATCGAGAGCCAGATGGTGAGAACGGCACAATGGGTTGAAAAAAACCTTCCGCCCAATGCCAGGCTGGCAGTGCATGACATCGGCGCACTTGGATTCTATGTCCAGAACCCGCTGGTTGACATGGCCGGCTTAATTACTCCCGAAGTAGTTCCTTTTATTCGCGATCAGCCTCGGTTGGCCGAGTATCTTGACTCGAATTCAGTAGATTATCTGATCTCGTTCCCGAGCTTATATCCGCAGCTCACTGCACATCGTGAATCTCTTTTCGAGGCAGGCGTGGCGCTTGAACCAATGCACTTTGACGAAAATATGCATGTCTATCGCTGGAAATAAAGCTTATTACGAAACTGAAATGTCATTGGGAGTGGATAAATTGCCCGCAGGTCACACCTGTGCTATACTCTTATTAAGACTTTCACAGGGAACAGGCCAAGGATGAACGAGATAACACTGGTTATTGCTGATGATCACCCGCTCTTCCGTCAGGGAGTAGTAGACACGCTCTCGCTGGAGGAAGATTTTCGGATCCTCGCTCAGGCCGCGGATGGGGATGAAGCCATTGAAAAAATACGTGCGCTGAGACCGAATGTCGCGATCCTCGATGTGAATATGCCTGGGCTAAATGGTCAACAGGTGACTCATCAGGTCACCTCGGAGCATCTACCTACGCGGGTAGTTCTTTTGACAGGTTACGATGATATCGAGCAGGCTATCCATGCCATGCTGGCTGGTGCGGTTGGGTATTGTGCGAAGGAGATTGAGCCGGAGGTCCTGGCTCAGACAGTACGGGCGGTCTATGATGGAAAGTATGCGGTTGCCGGCCATATATTCACTCGCCGAGAACTGGATCATTGGATTGACGAACAAATGGATGGTGCCAGGCGGTCTTACAGTGAGCCTGGTTCACCCTTCCATCCGCTCTCTGATCGGGAAATGGAAGTGTTATCCTGTGTCGTACGCGGCATGAGCAATAAGGAAATCGCCGGACTACTCGGCATCAGTCATCAGACTGTAAAAAATCACGTCACCTCTATCTTGCGAAAATTTGGGGTCGAAGATCGAACGCAAGCGGTCGTCTATGCCTTAAAGCGAGGTTGGGTTAAGTTGCAGAACGATCAAGTGAAAAATCAGGAGTAGTTTTATGGCAATAGACATGGTGGCATCTAATGGAGGGGAATTGAATTTACAGGCAGAGTTAGAAGAAACTGTGAAAGCTCTGCGGGAGGTGACTCTAATGATCGAGCAGAGTCAGGGTGAAGTATTAAAGCTCTCGCAGCGTAATGCAGCCATCACGAGCCATTTACAGCAAGTGCAAAACCAGTTTGACAAAATGCCTTTGCAGGATATTCGCAATGCGTATGATTCTGCCCTGGATGCCCAACAACGCCTCTTTGTCATGCGAGGGCAATTAGAGAAGTTGCAGAACGAAAAATCTCATCTTGAACGTTTCAAGTCGACGCTTGAACGGGCGAGTGTAGTCTCGGGCTCGACCTCCTCTGTTGCGATCACCGCGGGGACAAGAGGCCCATTAGCCAGTGTAGAGATGCTCGTCAACGCGCAGGAGACTGAACGCCAACGCCTTTCTCGCCAGATGCATGATGGTCCGGCCCAGGCTTTGTCCAATTTCATTTTGCAGACAGAAATTGCGATGCGTTTGATGGATATCGATGCCGGGCAGGCGCGAGAAGAATTGAATAACTTGAAGTCATCGGCGATGGGCACCTTCCAAAAAGTCAGGAATTTTATCTTTGAGTTGCGTCCGATGATGCTGGATGATCTGGGTCTGGCGCCCACAATCCGCCGGTATGCCGATGCATTCAAGGAACAGACCGGGCTCGATATAAATGTAACCTTGACGGGCCACGAGCGCCGTTTAGAGCCCTACCTGGAAGTGATGCTCTTCCGCGCCATCCAGGAATTGCTCGGAAATGCAGCCCGTCACAGCCAGGGGACTTTAGTGAAAGTTAGCGTGGATCTGGGCGAAGATCGGGTCCGGGTCAGTGTTGACGACAATGGTAAGGGTTTTGATCCAGATTCAATTCAGCAGGGGAACAGCCTTGGGCTTAAATTGATCCGTGAGCGCACAGAAATGCTCGGCGGAAGCTTTGAAATTGACAGCGCGGTTGGGAAAGGTGCCAGGGTCTTGTTTGCGGTCCCCGCCCGTTCATGAGTGCTTAAAGCGCTTCGCGCGTGCCGGGTCTACATAACAGGATTGTAAGCAACAAAGAGTATTGCCCTCTTGCAGTTTTTTCTACTATGAGTAAAATATACATAGGCCTGAGAGTGGTTCTCAGAAAATATTTATTCCAGAAAGGACTAATATCATGTTATTCGCCCCGAAAGAAAAAGGTCAAGGTTTGGTTGAGTATGCGATCATCCTCGCACTCGTCGCCATCGTCGTGATCGCGGTCATGCGCTTGCTTGGACCCAAAATCGGCAATACCTTCAGCAGCATCAGCAATTCTCTGCCGTAATAGTGAGTTCTCAGTAAGTAGACCAAGGACTCTGTCTTCGGACAGAGTCCTACTTTTTTACCAATTTAATATAATTGTTTTTGGTTTATACTGTATAATATTTGTAACCCAGTACCTGCCAAGGTAGGCGGCAGAGCAGATTAGAGAGGAGAACTACACTATGCGTCGCGGACGAATACTTATATTCCTCGTATTGATCGTTGTGATTGGTTTGGCGCTGCTTTATTTTGCTTACACTCAACTTGGAGGAGTATCACCTCAACCAACGCAGCCAGCTCTTACGAAGGTTTTTTTTGCTGCACAAAACATTCCTCCTGGAACCAAGATTACTCGTGAAATGATCGATACCTTTTCCATTCCGCCGGAAAATGTAGCTGACGTCATGTTCACTGAAACTGAAGTAGATGCCCTGGTAGGCCAAACTGCTCGCTACCCGATCGACCAGGGTGTAATCATTACTGCTCCTATGGTAGGGAGCGGTCCTGTCGCTACCTCCGGTCCCGCTGAGGCTGCTCAAATTCCAACAGGTATGGTTGCTGAGGCTATTCCAACGAATCGCCTTTCGCTGGTTGGTTACGGCGTCAAAGATGGAGCGCATGTCAATCTCAATGCCTGCATGCTTTTTGTTGACATTGATCCGGCCTTCCAAACGGAACTTCCGAATTTTACGGCCGTTCTAACCGGCACTGGCTTCGGGCAGGAAGGGGCGGCACCCGTGCTCTCTGTCTCGATTGGTGGTGGGGGAGAGGGTTCCAGACAAGGACGCTTCGATCTCGATCCTTCGCTTGGGGCACAAGCGCCACTCTATGTTGTGCCATCAGAAGCACAAAGACCCCGTTTGGTTTGCCAAATGATTTTGCAGGATGTGGTCGTTCTAAAAGTGGGCAATTTTGCCTCACAACCTGCACCTGCTGCACAGCCCAATGCCACGCCTGCTCCGCAAGCTCAACCGGAAGCAAACCCGGATATTGTAACTTTGATGGTAAACCCACAGGATTCCATATCTTTAAATTACTTTATTTATAGTGGCGCTGTGCTTAGTATGTCACTCCGTAATCCGAATGATACTTCACGGTTTGCCGCCGAATCCGCTACCCTGACAAGTTTATTGACGCAATACAATATTTCTCTTCCCTCGAAGCTGCCATATGCTTTACAGCCGAGGCTCGATGTATTAGCGCCACCGAGCCAGGCGATTACAGTTCAACCCCAGCAATAGTGATTTTTATTACTTAAGGTGATTAATCGGTATGCCAGCAGGTGAAAAAATTCGTGTCATGATCGTTGACGATGTTTCCGAAACCAGGGAAAACGTCAGGAAGTTATTACAGTTCGAGTCTGATGTGGATGTGGTGGGTGTGGCTCGCACGGGAAAAGAAGCCATTCAACTCTCGCAGGATTTGAATCCGGATGTGGTTTTAATGGATATTAATATGCCAGATATGGATGGCATCTCTGCAACTGAGGCAATCCGCGCAAAACAACCCGCGGTTCAGGTTGTAATTCTTTCCGTCCAGGGCGATCAAAATTATATGCGTCGGGCGATGCTTGCTGGCGCCCGGGATTTTCTCACAAAACCGCCGATGGGCGATGAGTTGATCTCTGCAATTCGGCGGGCTGGGGCAATGGCGCAATCTGAGCGTGCAAAAAGCGTTCAGGTTCAGGTCACGCCAGTGGTCGGCCATGTGGGACCAATGCCTGGTTATGGGGGAACCAAGGGTAAAGTTGTAACGATCTATAGCCCCAAGGGTGGTACCGGCTGCACGACACTGGCCGTTAATCTTGCTCTGACACTGCATAATGAGGATACCCGCGTTGCATTAGTGGATGGTAATCTTCAGTTCGGCGATGTCGCAGTCTTTATGAATGAGCAGGGTAAAAACACCATTGTCGACCTTGCCCCCCGGGCTGAGGAATTGGATCCTGAAATTGTTGAAGAGGTTATGCTTAAACATGCTGCCTCGGGGTTGCACATCCTGGCAGCACCCAGCCGACCAGAATATGCCGAGAAGGTCTCGAGCGGCCAATTTACGAAAGTGCTCGAATATTTGCGGCAGATGTACGCCTATGTGATTGTCGATACAGCTTCGCTTTTAACCGATGTTACTCTGGCTGCCATTGATGTCAGTGATCTTGTGATCCTGGTGACGACACAGGATATTCCTTCCATTAAGAATTGCCGTCTTTTCCTTGACCTTTCTCAGACTCTCGGCATTGACCGGGAGCGTATCCTTTTTGTTATGAACCGATTCGATAAGAGAATCAATATTACTCCAGATAGGGTTACTGAAAATTTGAAGCAGGAAGTCGTTTCGGTGATTCCCTTTGACGAGCAGACTACGACAAAAGCTGTCAATCGTGGGGTGCCTTTTGTGTTGGATAGTAAAAATCAACCTGCGGCGCGGGGAGTGTTTTCCCTCGCAGAGAGTGTCCGGGCGCGTGTGGCAGCTCAAGAATCCGCAGATGAGCCGAATCGCGCTCTTAGACGGTAGATCTTATGTGTAGGCTTCATATCCCGAGGAGATAAAGAAAGATGTCTCTCTTAAAACGTATAGAACAAGGTCAAGGTGGTAATTCTTCTTCTGGTCAATCCTCTGATAACCAGGGAGGAGAAAATTCCCGCCTTTCCTCCTTACAGGCCCGCCGAGTCAATGCGCCAATTACGTCTCCGCAAGCAGGTTCCTATTTCGATCTCAAAACCCGGGTTCAAAATAAGCTTCTGTCTGAGCTGGACCCATCCATGGACATCACGCGAACAGATGATGTGCGGCGAACCATTCAAGATCTGTTTGAGCAAATCCTGGCCGAGGAAAACATTGTCCTTTCTCGACCCGAACGCGCCCGATTATTCGAGCAAATTGCAGCGGAGATCCTCGGTTTTGGCCCACTCCAACCTCTGCTTGAGGATGACACGATTACTGAAATCATGGTAAACGGGGCCAAGAATATTTATATTGAGCGCAAAGGGAAAGTGCATCGTGTCCCGGTGACTTTTGAGAATAACGATCACGTCATGCGCATTATCGACCGGATTGTTGCGCCACTGGGACGCCGCATCGATGAGTCCAGCCCTTATGTCGATGCACGTCTGCCGGATGGTTCCCGCGTGAATGCAGTCATCCCTCCCATCTCGCTCGTTGGCCCGGTACTGACTATCCGTAAGTTTTCACGCAATCCAATCACGGTGGAGCAATTGATCCAATTTGGATCGATCTCACAAGAGGCGATTCAATTTCTCAAAGCATGTGTGGAGGCACGCTTAAATATCGTCATTTCCGGCGGTACTGGCTCGGGCAAAACCACATTTCTGAATATTCTTTCTGGTTTTATTCCCGCGGATGAACGCATTATCACAATTGAAAATGCGGCAGAATTACAGTTGCGACAGGAACATGTCGTAACACTGGAATCTCGCCCACCGAACATTGAAGGTCGTGGCGAAATAACCATTCGCGATCTGGTGGTGAACTCCCTCCGCATGCGTCCTGAGCGGATCATCGTCGGCGAAATCCGTGATGAGGCGGCCCTGGATATGTTGCAGGCAATGAATACCGGCCATGATGGTTCAATGACCACTTTGCACTCAAATGGACCGCGCGATACCTTAGCCCGCCTTGAAACCATGACTCTGATGGCCGGTATGGACCTGCCTTCCAGGGCCATCCGTGAGCAGGTTTCTTCGGCTATAGATTTAATTGCTCACCAAGAGCGCATGCGGGACGGCACACGTAAGATCGTTAATATTACGGAAATAAGCGGCATGGAGGGTGAAGTCATTACCATGACCGATATTTTCGTTTTTGAACAGACCGGAGTTGAGAATGGACAGATCATGGGGCGCTTGCGTCCCACCGGTTTGCGACCAAAGTTTATGGATAAGATTGAAGCGGCGGGCATAAACTTGCCTCCATCTATTTTCGGGATCGGTGAGCGCCGCCGCTATTAGAGTAATGAGTTGATAGGTTGTTAAAATGAACCCGATAATCTTGTTTGGTGGTGGTGTCCTCGTTCTGATCCTGCTGATTGTGGGCGTAATCGTCTCCATAAGCAGCGAGCGCTCGCTCGTTGAAGAACGTCTCGGCCGCTTTCTTGAGGAAGATAGACGAGAACCAGAAGGTGAACCTGGGGGTTCAGTCATCACGGAATGGCTTAATCGCAGGGTGGCAAAATCCTCGCTCGGCGATCGAGTCGCACGTGAACTGGCGCGCGCCGACCTCAAGTTTAAAGTAGCTGAATACTTTGCGCTTATTTTCATATCCACGATAGTACTGGGTTTCCTGGCCTGGCTTTTGCAGCCCAACATCATTTCGGCAGCCATTGGCGCCGTGATCGGCTTCTTTGTGCCTCGTTTCTATGTGAAACACCAGCAGAGTGTGAGGCTGACCAAGTTCAATGATCAGTTGGGTGATATGCTGAACTTGATGGTCAACGGCTTGCGGGCGGGTTATTCTACGATGCAAGCCATGGAAGCGGTCAGCCGGGAGTTGCCGATTCCTATTTCTGATGAATTCCATCGGGTTGTGCAAGAAATGCAAATTGGTATTCCGATGGAAAAAGCCATGGACAATCTTTTGCGCCGTATTCCCAGTGATGATCTGGATTTTGTGATCACGGCGATCAACGTTCAACGGGAAGTGGGCGGCAATCTTTCAGAGATTTTGGACACCATCTCATTTACCATCCGAGAACGTGTCAGGATCAAAGGCGAGATCCGTGTGATGACCGCACAGGTCCGCAGTTCCGGAATCGTCTTATCG
Organism: Anaerolineales bacterium; assembly: GCA_035298105.1. Taxonomy (GTDB): domain Bacteria; phylum Chloroflexota; class Anaerolineae; order Anaerolineales; family Villigracilaceae; genus Defluviilinea. The sequence goes on from DATGYJ010000206.1 coordinate 12,790, forward strand.
TTGATTCCCGTGTTCTTAACGTTAGCACTATGGTTTATTAGTCCTGAGTATATCGGCAGTTTCTTTTCCCGCGGCCCTTTGTGCGGCTGGCTTGCAGTAGCCACTGTGGTCGGTATGATTGCCGCAGGTTATTTCGTGATGATGAAAATCGCGGATATCGAGGTGTAGCATGGGTTTGCTAATATTTGGTGCAGTTGTTTTGATTGGCGCGATTGCAGTGATTGTGATAAGTCTGCGCCGAAATGCACAAGGCGAGGAAGATGATCCTTTGCAGGCCCGTTTGGCCGAGTTTATTCAGCGCGGCGATGTCACATCTTTGGAAGAAATCGAACTGTCTCAACCATTTAGTGAGCGTGTAATTGTTCCGGTCATTCGTCGCTTAGGTGAATTTTCTGCTCGTTTTACACCCCAGAAGGCAATACAAGATACAGCGAAGAGATTGGAACTGGCAGGCAATCCCTGGCCCATTGATGCTGCCACGTTCCTGGCTATTCGTTTCATCCTGGCTGTGGTACTAGGCGGTTTTTTGGTGGCAGTTGTTTTAATTTCTCCGCCCTCAAACCCCAGTGATAATTTTATGTATATTGGTGGAGCAACCTTTGCCGGCTTCTTTCTCCCGCATTTAATGTTGACCAGTAGAATTACCCGCCGTCAAAAGGAAATTCGCAAGGCCATGCCGGATGCCCTCGATCTGCTCACGATTTGCGTGGAGGCAGGGCTCGGGTTCGATGCGGCAATGTCAAAAGTGAGTGAGAAATGGGAAAATGAGCTTTCTCTGGCATTCACACGTACAATTCGTGAAATTCAACTTGGCAAGGTCCGTCGTGAAGCCTTGAAAGATATGTCAGATCGACTGGGTATTCCCGAAATGACAAGTTTCGTAGCGGCCATCATCCAAAGCGAGCAGCTGGGCGTCAGCCTTGCAAAGGTTCTGCGTATTCAATCTGACCAAATGCGTGTGAAACGTCGACAGCATGCTGAGGAAGAGGCACACAAAGCTCCGATCAAGATGATCATCCCAATGGCATTGTTGATCTTTCCGTCCATTATCATTATTATTTTGACGCCCGCTATGATCCAAATCTTAGCATCAGGCATATAACTATCTAGTTAACGCATATTCCCTGTGAACAGTTTACCCTGGTCGTATCGACTCTACCGATTGACCTGGAACGGACTGGATTTACTTTTCCCGCCCGTATGTGGTGGATGTGGAAAAGTGGGATGGCGGTGGTGCCCGGATTGTCAAAGCCGCGTCCGGTTCATCAACAAGCCATTCTGCGAAAAATGTGGAATACCGACTAACGGAATCGATTTATGTGAAAAGTGCAGATGCGATCCGCCTATGTATCAGAAAATGCGATCATGGGCGGTTTTTGATTCGTCCGTCCAAAATGGATTGCATACGATGAAATATCGCCGCAACCTTGGGTTTGGCGAATCGATTGCAATGCAGATGGCGGATTTTGTACGCTCTTTGCAGTTTCCGGTGGATGTTTTGATCCCGGTTCCCCTTGGGAAAAAGCGCTTAAGAGAGCGAGGTTATAATCAGGTTGGATTGGTGGCACGTCCATTGGCTTATCAAATGGGATGGACATATAAGCCTCAGGCACTTTGGAAAACGCGCGACACGCGTTCTCAGGTGGGCTTGAGCATTTCTCAGCGACGCGAAAATGTCCACAACGCCTATCTGGCCGAGACGCAGGCTGTAAAGCGGAAATCCATCCTGATCATCGATGATGTCGCGACGACCGGGTCGACCATCTCAGCTTGCACCGAAGCATTGCTCGCGGCAGGGGCGCACCAGGTCTATGCGTTGACGATTGCGCGTGCACTTTCACACCATAGCCTTAATCGTGTTTGACAATGGCGCAAGCGCGCCATTGATAAATCAACTCAGGAGGTTCTATGACCCCGAAAATTGAGATCGTAGCACGCAACATGAGGTTGACCGACAATACACAGGATTATGTTGAAAAAAAGGCAGCTAAGCTCGAACGCTATCTCCAGGAGGTTGAGGAAATTCGCATTGAGCTTTCGCATATCAAGTCGGCCCGCAGCGCTCAGGATCGGCAGGTAGCACAGATTACGTTCCATGGCAAAGGCTTCATCTTGCGTTCTGAGGAACGGGCCGATGATGTTCATGCTGCTTTCGATGCGGCGCTTGATAAAATACAGCGCCAGATCGATCGGTACAAAGGTAAGCATTATCATGGCCGCGGTGATGGTCGCTCCGCTGCTGAAGTCATAGAGGAGGAATTGCCAGTCGATGAGACGGGTGAGCTTCTGCCTTTGATCGGCCGGCGTAAAAAGTTCATTGTTTTGCCGATGACGGAAGATGAGGCTGTCGAACAGATGCGCTTGCTTGGACATGATAATTTCTTCGTCTTCTTTAACGCCGAGCAGAATTCTATTCAGGTCCTGTATCGCCGCCGTAATGGCACCTATGGATTGATCGAGCCCATAGTGGGCTAGTGGCCCAGGCCCAGGATGTTAACCAAACCGGTGGCGCCTCAGCGCCACCGGTTTTATCAAGGAGTGAACATGGAATTTGATGATGATTTTGATGTGAGAGACCTGGATGTGGTGACAATAGATTTTGAGGCTGCCAAGAAGGCAGTGGTCGAAGTCATCAAGGCGGTGGGGGAGGACCCGGAACGTGAAGGTTTGAGAAATACGCCAGATCGAGTCTCCCGCATGTATGCAGAGCTGTTGAGTGGCTATAGCATGGACCCTCAAAAAATCATCAATGGTGCATTGTTTAATATCAATTATGACGAAATGGTGCTTGTACGAGATATTGAATTTTACAGCTTATGCGAGCATCATATGCTGCCATTTCTTGGGCGCACCCACGTAGCCTATCTCCCCAAGGGAAAAGTGATCGGTCTTTCCAAGATTCCCCGTATTGTGGATATGTATGCACGCAGGCTGCAAGTGCAGGAACGGATGACGCGCCAGATTGCGGATTTGCTCCAGGAAACGCTGGAACCGCAGGGCGTGGCTGTGGTGGTGGAAGCCATGCATTTGTGTTCCATGATGCGAGGTGTGAAGAAGCATGACGCCCGTATGACCACATCCGCCATGCACGGTGCATTCCGTGCAAACCTGGCAACGCGCCAGGAATTTTTGGAAAATATCTCAAGATCGCGTGTGATCTTGGGGTAAGCTTACAAGCGTCTTTCCAGAGCCACGTCAGCTCTGGGCTTTAAAACTGCTTCCATCCAATTGACTTAAGACTTCTGGGCGCATCTCCATCCAGACTTGCTGGCGCAGACGCGTTGCTGCTTCAAGGATCCTTTCCTGTGTTTGCTGGTTTCGATATTCAGGATAGATTTCTGCCAGGGGGACGACGACAAAAGCCTGCTTCCAGAACTTGTCATTGCAGAGCTGATCATCGAAAAGAACAATATCGATATCTATGGTGCGAGGCGCATACTTATCTGCGCTTCTTTTCCTCCCCAGCTTTTCCTCAATCGGATGAATAACCTGTTCTTTTAATTCAGCCTCCAGGAGTGAAGTGAGAAATAAAACACAGGAATTAAGAAAATTCGGCCCATCTGACCCTACTGCCTCTGATTCCCAGGCATGAGAAACTTTGCGAATTTCTCCATTTTCATTTAGCAACTTAAGGGCCTTGAGCAGGTTTGGCTCAGGCTGAATATTGGAACCAAGACTTAAGTAAACCTGATGCACGCCTACTCCCCCCGGCTGCGCTCAATCTCTACCCCAACCGACTTCGCGAAGCGCACCGCGCCGGGCTTCTCTACCGAGAGAATGACTTTTTGTACACCTTGATCTTCGAAGCAGATTTTCACCAAATCATTAGCGAGTGCCTCCACCGTTAATCGTGATACGCTTTCGGCGTGCGCCTGGATTCTTTTGCTCATTGTACTGTAATTGACGCAGTCTACTATACTGTCGGTTTCAGCGGCGCGCCGGGTATCGGTGAACAGAATGATATTGATCAAAATATCCTGTGCACGTTTACGTTCCCAATCATTCACGCCGATAATTCCTCGGACGAGCAGATCCTTAATAATGACTTTATCCATATCCAGCTTCCTTTGCATCTGCATTTCTCGGGTTGATCAGAACACAGAGCGTTCAATCCTCAGTGTTTATATCAGATGTCTGCCGCCATCTACATGGATGATCTCACCCGTAATATAGGCCGGACAGGTAAGCGCAAAGACGAGCGCTTGCTCGACCTCGTCTGCCTCTGCCCAGCGACCGGCAGGAATGTCCTTGAGTATATCTGGTTTGGCCTTCCCGTCAGAGGGAGGCAGGATTGCACCGAGCGCCAATCCGTTGACGATGATCTTTGGTGCAAGAGCCACCGCCAGTGACCTGGTCAGCGAGGCGAGCGCAGCCTTGCTGATTGTGTAGGCGAAGTGATCCGCTCCCGGGCGTAGAGCACGCCAATCCAGGATATTGACGATTCGGGCGCCGTCCGCTGCCTGTTTCGCGAACGCCTGACTGAGCAAATATGGCGCAGTCAAGTTGATGGCGAGATGCTTTTCCCAGTCCTTGATCGAGGTGTTTTCCAGTGTCAACGGTGCAAAGATCGCCGCACTGTTGACAAGGCCATATAAAGGCGTGGATTCGTTGATTTGTGTGATCAGGTTTTCAGTTTGGGAGGCATCGCTCAAGTCTGCTTTGATAATCCAGACATGGCGGCCGAGCCCGACGATTTCACCCCTCAACGCTTCTGCATCTTTATCCGAATGTCCGTGATGGATCACCACATTCGCACCCGCCCGAGCGCAAGCCAGGGCGAAGATCTTTCCAACCCGTCGAGCCGCGCCCGTGACCAAAACGGTCTTTTCGCTTAGTGAATCGTTCATCCCGAGGATTTTATCACTGCCTCAGCGGACAGAACAATGCCAGGTTTATTGGACATGATTTATCGTATTCTTGACTAGCATTTTTGGTAGTGATAATATAATTTTGACATCGTTAAATATTTCATCAGTGTTTTGAGTTCTCCAATCACCAATTGTGAGAAAGGGCTAAAGTATGACCACAAATCAAAATCCGCCGACTTACACAGGCGATATAGCCGAGCAGCACATTGATCCAGCACGCGAATATTCTGCCGAAAACCAGGAGATTGCTTTTTCCGATGAACAGCACGCCATTTGGGCGGATCTGTTTGCCGGTGTTCACCAGCCGTATTTGCTGGAGCATCTGTGCCAGGAATTCAAGGATGGGTTAACGTTACTTGAGCTCCATCCAAGGCACATTCCGACAGTTGCCCAGCTCAACGATCATATTACCCCAAGGACAGGCTGGCATATCGAGCGCACGGTAGTCAGATATACCCTGGCAGATGACTGGTATCAGAAATTCGCCCGGCGCATTTTCATGATCACCGATTATCTGAGAACCCGCGACCAAATAGAGTTCACGCCAGAGCCGGATATGTTCCATGACATTTTTGGCCACCTGCCTTATCTGACCATGGAATTCTATGCACGCATCGAGGATAAATTTGCTCCCGCGTATCTGAAGGCGACCCAGGATGAAAAGGAAGTGATCAAACGGCTGGCCTGGTACAGCACCGAGTTTGGGTTAGTCATTCAAAACAATCGTTTCAAGATCTTCGGGGCTGGGATCATTTCCGGGCGTGCCGAATTGGCGAATACCATCATGGAATTTTATCGGCTCTCCCGCGATACAGTCATTGATTACACCGGAGATATATTCGAACAGCTTACTCATCAATTTCTTGCTCATAAGACTGATCTTTACCGTATCATTGATGGCGTGAATGAGCTGCACCGCCGGGGACAGATGTAATCACAGGATCAGGGTTGGAACGTTGTGCATTCTCTTTATGAAACGCTGGGGATCAATCGCCAGGGATATTTTGGGGGCGAAGTGATTTTGGCTCCATTTGACATTGAAACGATCGCCCGCATCCCCAAAACCGTCTATGCCTTCAACCCCATGTTCTTTGTCTGCCAGTCGTTTGAACAAATGGATGCTCTGCTCGATTCTTATTTGAAGCCGATTGCACTTCGCAATTAGGCCTGGACCTCTGAGCCAAGCAGATATCTGCCTCTTGCTTAACAAGAGGCAGATTCGGTTTCACCGGTCTGTGGTGTCTTGCGAATTAATTCGCTTGCAAAAAACGCGCTTGCCAGCACAATCCATGCGATCACTTGTGCCAATCGCAATCCCCCAAATATCAAGGTGCTATCACCGCGAAAGGCTTCAAGAAAGAGACGTGAGGCGGCCGCCAACATGGTGAACGTAAGGAAGGATTCGCCTGGAGGAGAATTGGGCTTGCGAAACCAGATCTCGACAAAGATCAGGCTGGCTGCAATAAGTTCATAGATTTGACTCGGATGCCGCCTGGCATTCCACAAGTCAATTCCCCAGGGCAGATCCGTAGGGCTTCCAAATGCTGTGCCAGCCGCAAGATGAGAGAGGGATAATCCAATCGCCAGAGTCGCAAAGGCCGGGGTCAGCGCGTCGAGTACCGCCCAGAGGGAAAGCTTTTGTCGATAACCATAGATCAATCCAGCACTAAGTGCGGCTAGCAGCGCAGCCAACGGATCAAAAAGATCAAGGTTGAGTGAAAAGAGACTGAGCGGGCTTTGCACAAATATAGAGTAATTTTCAACCGCATAAACCACCCGTCCACCGAGGATATATCCGAAAAGGCCGTAGTAAACGATGTTGTTAAGGACATCTTTGGAAATGTTATGCCGTTCAGAGCGCTTCTCGGCGAGAGCCAGACCTATCCACAGCGCACCCACGAGCAGAATAAGATGACGAGGAGGAGCAAAGAGAGAACGGAAAAGAATAATCATAGATCGTAATCTTTGGACACCGATTTCCCGGACATCCCGGGGCGCAAAGCGTCCGTCCTTGGCTTCATTTCAAAATATTCTCGAGGCGCGTGCGAAGCAGAGCCTCAGACATCGGTCCACCAATCACAACTTCACCGATCCTGCCATCTCGCCTGATAAAAAATGACGAGGGGAGCGAGTGCAATTGATAGTCACTTGCCATCGTTCCGGTTTCGTCTAGCAGGATGGGAAAGTTAAGCCCCTGATCAGTGACAAAAGGCGCGACCGCTAATGGGTCATCCTGGTAGGTCATATTGACTGCCAGGACCATGAGGCCTTTGTCTTTATATTCTCGATACACTTTTTCAATCGTCTTCATTTCTGCCCGGCACGGTGGACACCAGGTTGCCCACAAGTTGACCAGAACAGCCTGACCACGTAGATCTGAAAGCCTGACGCTCTCACCGGTCGTTGTTTTCAATTCAAAGTCAGGCGCCAGGAATCCCTGTTGCGGCGCGGGAATTCTGCCGGATGTGGAAGTTCCCGATCCATCCACACTGACATAGATCCATGCCAATCCTAAGATCAGGACAATTCCATAAATGATTCGGCGCTGAGTCTGTTGCATTAGGGTCTCTTTTCAGCTACACTGATATTGAACGTTTAGATAAGAGGAATTTTACGATGCCATCCGATCAAACTGTTTTCGCAGGGGTGGAGCTCTCTGCCGGTAGCAAGCCGGTCACCTTTGCCGCACTGGACAATGATTTGAATATCGTCAGGCTTGAAAAGTGGAACATTCTTGAAGTCCTCTCCTGCCTGAGCGATTATGAAGAAATATCGCTTGCCATCAACATGCCAACTCACGCGCCGGAAGTGTATTTAGACTTCAAGAAGAAACTCGCGCAGGCAGGCTTTAAGCCCTATGCCAGGAAAAGTCACCCAAGACAATGGTGGCAGACGAACGCGCAAGATTGTTTTCTGGCGCTGATCGGACAAAACCTTTTGCCCCGGCACAGCCTGGAAGGGCGTCTCCAGCGAGCTTTGATCTTGTACGAGCAGGGAGTGCAAATCGAAGACCCAATGGAAATTTTTGAAGAGATCACACGTTACAAACTCTTACAGGGCCTGCTTCCATTTGAAAAGATCTATTCTTCAAGACAGTTGGATACGCTCGCAGCCGCGTATGTCGCCTGGCTGGTCCCCAATCAAACCGAGTTGACCCTGGCAATTGGTGAACATATCCTGGAAAAGATCATCCGACCCGGAAGCGCATCAAAGCAGAGAAAGGAATATTGAGGTTACCGAGCCTTGGATTTTTCTACCCAACACAGGGTAATAATTGTACACTCTTATCTCGTGCGGTCTCGGTTTGATTGCCCGCATGATCTCGGGCAACAATGTAAAACTCAAACACTCCATACTCTCCTCCCGGAATGTCTAATGCTTTCACCGTGGTTGTATATTGATCATGCTCTGCATCTGTCATACCTGCCGCTGCGAAATCTTGATCTTCTCCGACGCGGTACCACAGGATTGTGCTTGCCACGCCGCTGCCATCCGTAACGTGCGCAGTGATCGTTAGGGAAGTGGGGATACAGTCCGATTTGGCAAGCACTTTACTTGAAGTGGTGATATTTTCAATCGCCGGTCCGGTCTTATCAGCGAACGGAATCACAGAACAGCCATTTGTCAGAACGATGATCGCAGCGATTAATCCCAGCCTGATCAGGTTATATTTTGCAAAGAACATATGAAACTCTCCCGCACATGAAAATCAGCTTGAGGGGCAGGGTGGAGAAGCGCCCAATAGGTTTCATGGCCGTCTTTCATCTGGATGATGCTGGCGATCCCGGCCTGCACATTCTCTTCTGGAGTAAGGATTGGACACAAGTCTACAGCAACATTGAGTGAATAACCACTGTTTTCCACCTGGAAATCAAACGGCAGTCGTTGAATTAATGTTTCCTCCCTAAAGCCGATCCTACGATACAGATCCATATGATAGACATTCCAGTCGCCGGAAGGAGACAGGTTGAATTCCCAGTAGGGTGAATGATCTTTGATCGCCAGAAAGAACTCAAAGCAGGTCGTCTTCCAAAGCTCATCTTTGCGGAGGGGCCCGGTAGATACAGGCGGCAGAAATATATCTTCAACTCTGCCTGCCAGGGAATATTGCAGGCTAAGCACGTTCTTGCACAGGGAAATCTTTCCCGTGATTGCTAGGTCTGGGGTGTTTGGCGCGGGGAAAGGGATTAGTGAAAATGCTTGCTCAGTCATAAAGATATTCGTAATCGACTGCAGTCAGGAAGTTGCGCGCCTGGGGAGATAGCCTTCCAGGATGGTCCATGGATCGTTGCGTTGTCAAAGCGCCGCCTTCGTGACGGAACGCAATATCCATGGCGATTATATCTCCGATGATCGGTTTTCCCTTGAGAGGATTCTGTCCGCTTCGGGCGGTTCAACAGGCGAATGCCGGGTGACGTAATCTTCCAGTACTTCAGGCACGATCGTTGGAACTTCAAATTTGATTTGCTCGAAGGGAATGACCAGGTAATTGATAAAGTCTACGAATTCCAAATCGGTGGAAGCAACAACATATGTGCGTTCTTTTTCCAGCGGCTTGCCGTTGATCTCGACCTCGATCTGTTCCAGGTCAGGGCTATAGGTGACGCAGGCCCCGGCCACATGGGGCGTCCCAACTGCCCACCCCCGCAGTGGATGCGGTTTGCGAGCTGCATTTTCGGGCCTGAGTGCCTCGTGTAAGAAAACCAGGATCTGATCCCCGGTCAGTTCAACCCTGGCAGGATTGGCGGTCGAGCGCAGCGCTGCAAACAATGTTCCCTGAGTCAGCGCACCGGGTGCCAATCCATTCTTCCAATGGCCTCCGAGAACTAATGAAAATTCAGCGTCTTTTATGCGTTCGAGCAGTGCATCCGCCAGCAGGTTTCCTGCCGCGCATTCGTGCTGATCAGAGAAGCCAGCCGGTCGGTTCAAGAAGCCAATTTTATGATCCATGATAGCCTGGGCCCGGAGCTGCTCGGCTTCAATTGCTTTCTGCGTCGCGGGGTCAAAGGGGATCTCGGTAGTGACCGGGATCAATTTCCCCGTATGTTGAAGCACCTTCCCGGTATCCGGATCGATATCCAGGTCGAGCCGCCCGAGGAAACGACCAAAGTCACCCGCCTGTGCAATGAGCGTGTCTTTCACCAGAAGAGGCGGATCAAGTTCCTTATGATCGTGCGCGCCGATAATCACGTCAAGCCCCTCGATATTTTCAGCCAACGCCTGGTCCGCAGATGAACCGAGATGCGAAAGAAGCAGGACCGTTTTTGCTCCCTGTGACCGCACCTGGGTAATGAGATCGGGCAGGACATCCTCAGGTTCCTGCACGTTGAGCTTGAAAAAGATGGCGTAAACATCTATCGGCGCTGTTAAGCCAATCAGTGCTATTTTCACCGAGGCCACTGTTCTCAGGGCAAAGGGTTCAAGCCCTTCGACCAACTTGCCATCTTCATTCTTCATATTCGCGCACAAGAGCGGACGACCGAAGTACTTTGCGAGGTCAGCCACGGCTTGATGACCATAGCGTGGGGGGATGGAATTCCCCAGTGCGACCTCATCACAGCCCGCGCCGCGTAGAATCGCTTCCATGGCACTGCCTTTGGTGAGACTGCTCTCCAATAGGGTGGTGTCTTCAGAATCGCCCGCGTCGAGAAACAGACAGTTTCCGCCTGCTGCTTCCACTTCCTGACGGATGCGGCGCACGAGTGTGGCAATGCGGCTCAGTTGTGAAACGCGCCCATGCAAATCGTTGATGTGGAGGATTGTGAGTTTGAGCATGGTTTGATTTTACTACCCAGATCGAACTACCCAACTACCGAATTCCCGCCCCTGAAATAATCTGGCACCGCCAGATCAAAGGAGGCTTGTCCTTTTGTTTGGCATCTGCCTAATAGATCCCACCTGCGCTCTCATTTGCCACGCTACTGCCTCCGTGATCAAGATTTGAATTCTGTACTAATCCTGTACTAGTCCTGTACTAACTCAGAGCTAGTTCAAAGCTCGACCTTTGAGGATTCTCCCAGCATAGACGCCAGAGGATAGGAAAGGTTTCCGGCCTTCATTAATTCAATAAAGCACTCGATCAGCAATTCCATACCGCGGAGTGTGAATAGCAGAGCCTGAAACTAAGAGTATACTTTTGCCGGAGGTTCAATGAAAAAAATATTTTCTTTATTGATCCCTTTGATTTTGGCAGCTTGTTTGAATCCGCCGGTGGTCATTACGGATACGCCGGCCGCGCCGACGATCCCGCCAGACGATGTGCCTTACCTGCCCAACCCGGCCTGGCAGCCCGGCGTGTTTAACCCCGATGTGACGCAGAATACCATCCAGACAACCATTTGCGTGGGCGGATATAGTGAGAAGATCCGTCCGCCTGTCTCGTATACCAATGCTTTGAAGGTCAAGCAGATTGCGCAATATGGCTATGCAGACACCAACACGGCAGACTACGAAGAAGATCACCTGATCGCCCTGGGGATTGGCGGGCATCCCACCGATCCAGAGAATCTGTGGCCGCAGCCGCGCCTTACCACACCCTGGGGTGCTCCACAGAAAGATACATTGGAAAATGTGCTCCATCAACTGATTTGTTCCGGTCAATTGCCGCTGGATACCGGGCGGCAGGCTATGGCAAGCGATTGGGTTGCTGCGTATCGAAAGTATGTCCCTCAATCGGCGGTCCCTTTCACAGCAGTGCCGCCGGAGCCGTAAGCGAGCAGTCGTCATTTAGAGGGATAAGTCGGGTCGACGAGCTTCGTCCGTCAAGTGGGAGACTGCTGCGCGGCGAACGCTCGCAGCGACATTTGCTCTGCGTTTGGTACAATGGAAGATAATCTCTCCATCAGGAACTATAGTATGTCAACAAATGATCTTGAAACTCGTGCGATCAACACGATCCGCTTTCTTGCAGCGGATGCGGTTCAGAAAGCCAACTCCGGTCACCCCGGGCTTCCGATGGGCGCTGCGCCCATGGCTTACACCTTGTGGACGCGTCACCTGCGTCACAATCCACACAACCCGAAATGGGCAGGACGCGACCGTTTCATCCTTTCGGGCGGGCATGGTTCCATGCTGCTTTATTCTTTGCTGCACCTGACGGGGTACGATCTCTCATTGGATGAGATCAAGAACTTCCGCCAGTTCGGCAGCAAGACGCCGGGACATCCTGAATATGGGCTGACTCCCGGGGTTGAAGTAACAACGGGCCCGCTTGGGCAGGGCTTTGGTCAGGGCGTGGGCATGGCGATTGCCGCGACCCATCTGGCGGCGGAGTTCAACAAGCCCGGACATGAACTTATCCAATCCCATATCTATGGAATCGTCACGGACGGCGATTTGATGGAAGGGGTTTCCAGCGAAGCCGCTTCGCTGGCGGGCCATTTACAACTGGGACGGATCATCTATCTGTACGATGACAATCACGTCTCGATCGATGGATCTACGGACCTGGCTTTCACCGAAGACCGGGCCGGGCGCTTCGAAGCCTATGGCTGGCACGTGCAAACCATAGGAGATGGAAATGACGTGGAAGCGATCGACGCGGCCATTAAGGCTGCGCAGGCGGACCCGCGTCCCTCGCTGATTGCGGTCCGTACGATCATTGGTTATGGTGCGCCGCATAAACAAGGCACTTCCAAAGCCCACGGTGAACCCCTCGGTGATGAAGAGTTGAACGCGGCAAAAGAAAACCTTGGGTGGCCCGTGGAGCCGCGCTTTATGATCCCGGGCGATGTGCTCGAGTTCTACCGTGAAGCTGTGGAGCGTGGGCGCTCCCTCGAAGATGAATGGAGGCAGCGCTTCGAGGCTTACAAGAAGGACTACCCTGAGTTGGGCGCTGAGCTGCAACGACGCCTGGATGGCCAACTGCCGGTTGGCTGGGATGCTGATCTACCAACGTTCCCCGCGGATGCAAAAGGAATGGCCACGCGTGTTTCCTCCGGAAAGGTGCTGAACGCGTTGTCGGTCAAACTTCCGGAACTGGTGGGGGGCTCGGCAGATCTGACCCCCTCGAATAATACCAAGTTCGATGAGGCTGGCGATTTCGAGAAGGATAACCCGGGCGGTCGCTATCTCCGCTTCGGTGTGCGCGAGCACGGGATGGGTGCGGCGCTGAATGGACTCAATTTATTTGGCGGCCTCATCGCCTACGGCGGGACGTTCCTGATCTTCTCCGATTACATGAAGCCGGCCATCCGGATTGCGGCGATCTCGAGCGTCCCATCCATTTTTGTGTTTACGCACGATAGTGTCGGACTCGGCGAGGACGGTCCCACGCACCAGCCGGTCGAGCATCTGATGGCTTTGCGGGCAGTCCCCAACCTGACCGTGATCCGCCCGGCCGATGCGAATGAAGTCCGGGAGGCGTGGCGCATGGCGATCATGCGCAAACACAGTCCTACAGCCCTGGCATTGACACGTCAAAGCCTTCCAACGCTGGAAGGTACCGAGCGCGGCATGTTGAGCAAAGGTGCATATGTTTTGAAGGATTTCGGCGAGAACCCAGGGTTGATCCTGATCGCGACCGGTTCCGAAGTGAGCCTGATTTACAGTGCAGCCGAAAAGTTGTCTGCCGAAGGAACCCCGGTACGTGTAGTCTCTTTCCCAAGCTGGGAATTATTCGAGGAACAGGATGAAGCCTATCGCGAGTCGGTGCTGCCGAAAAACATCACGGCCAGGCTGGCCGTCGAAGCGGGAGCAACCCTCGGCTGGGAGCGCTACGCCCGGTCCGTAATCGGGCTGGATCATTATGGCGCCTCCGCTCCCTATAAAGTCATCTTCGAAAAGTTTGGCTTTACAGTCGAGAATGTCGTTGCGCGGGCCCGCGAGGTCTTAAACCAGTCATGAGTCACACAGTTTCCGGTGTGATATTGATCTTGCTTGGATTGCTCACTGTGCTAGGCGCAGCGCTGAACTGGTGGATTATTATGCGCCCCAGCAGGCTGTTCAATCGTCTGCTGGGCGAAAAAGTTGCCCGTCCGATTTATATTGCGGTGGGCTTCCTGCTGATGGTGCTGGGTATTGTACGGCTGATCGGGATCAGTTGGTTGAAAGGGTGACGTGCATTCGACAACAACCGTAAGGAGTGGTATCTTATCAAAAACGAATCTTAGATCTGCGTTCTCAGCGTTAGTCAGCATCCTGATTGGAGGCTTATGAAAATTGCCATTGGATTTGATCATGCGGGTTTCCCACTCAAACAAACCATACTTCAGGCGGTACGTGAAGCGGGGCATGAACCGATCGATATGGGAACGGATAGCGCCGCGCCCGTGGACTTCCCTGATTACAGTGAAAAGGTTGGGCGTGCCATTCAATCTGGTGAAGCGGAGCGCGGGATTTTGGTCTGTGGTTCAGGGGTGGGTGCGTGTATTGCCGCGAACAAAATGAAAGACATCTTCGCCTCGATTTGCCACGATACGTATTCCGCCGCGCAGGGCGTACGGCATGATGATATGAATGTGCTGTGTTTAGGTGCGCGAGTCATCGGTCCGGAACTAGCGGTTGCTCTGGTAAAGTCCTTTTTGGAAGCACGCTATATTGGGAATGATCCCGGCGGTGAGAGATTGGCAAGGCGGGTGGCAAAAATTCGTAAAATCGAAGCAGGATAAATCACCACGGCACGCAGCGGCATTTCCGTAGTAAGTAAGAAATGACCATTGCCCGACACTAA
>DATGYJ010000207.1:0-52401 GCA_035298105.1 Anaerolineales bacterium
TCCGCCACATCCACCCCGGGGATAATTTCTGGTTCCTGGTAGATCACGCGAATCCCAGCCCGGTGTGCAGCCAATGGGTTGGAAAACGTCAAACGTTGATCATCTATGGACAGCGTGCCCAAATCGGGCTGGTAATCACCGTTGATAATTTTGAGCAGCGTAGATTTCCCTGCACCGTTTTCGCCCATGAAAGCCAGGATTTCACCCGGACGGATATCGAGAGATACATCGGTGAGCGCCTGGACATTGGGAAAGGCTTTACTGACATTCCGAATCTTGAGTGTTCCGGGCGGTGCCTCCGCTTCATGGGAATTGGCAGGGGGAGAGGGTGTGGCAGATTGTAGCATCATGGTGAGATTGTATTCCCCTTGGGGAATTTTTGGGAGGCCGAGGAATACCCGGCCTCCCCATGAAATGTGTTTACTTCGAGCAGTTAGCGAGAGAGATCGGATCAAACACTGTCTTGAAGTTGGAAGGATCTACAATGGTCGTAGGAGCATAAGATGCTGCCGGAGGAGTCTTGCCATTGACAACTGCGTCGTTGAGTACAGTCGCGGCGGTCTTGCCAACATCCAAGCCGGAGATGAACAAGCCAGCTTTGAAACCGGAAGGCTGATCAGCCGCCCATGGCTTGCAGGCTTCATAAGAACCGAGGCCGACGCCGATGATGTCATCGGTTTTCACGCCGGCGGTGGCGAGAGCATTGAGGGTGCCCAGTACGCCTTCGTCGTTGCAGCCAAAGACAACCCAGTTGGTAATCTCGGGGTGCGCTGTGATCACCGGACCTGCTGCATCCTGCGCCGAGAGCGTCTCTCCGGTATAGGGAACCGGGAACACCTGAGCTTCAGGAACACCGGCTGTGATCACTGCTGCTTTCTCATTGTCGGTACGGTCGTTGCAAACAGAAAGCGTCTGCACTTCTACAGACAACACACCGACCTTCTTGGCAGAATCCTTGAGCCAACCACCATCGGTAAGCAACTTGGCTGCCGCTTCACCGACCTTCTTGCCCATATCTTTGCCATCGAAACCGACAAAAGGAACCGGGTTACCCGCTTCGTCGACAATGCCATCATCAGTAGCGATTAATACCACACCGGCATCCTTTGCGGCTTTCGCAATGGCGGGTCCAATCGTTTGATCGGGAACGGTGATCGCGATGCCTTTCGCACCGGCGGAGATAGCATCATTCACCAGGCTCACGCCCAAGTTTGGGTCGAGCTTGGCATCGAACTTCTTTGAGTCAGCGCCTAATTTGGTGGCCGTGTCCATGAAGGAGGTCTGCAAATCGATGAAGTATTGCTGGTCGGCACTCTTGTTGATCACTACGAAGAGTGGCTTCTCGGCAGAAGGAGGCGGAGCAGCGGGAGCAGCGCCGCAGTTTGCCAGCGAAACTTTATCCATGGTCGTCTTATAGTTAGCAGGATCGACGATAGATGTAGGAGCATAAGAGGCTGCCGGAGGAGTCTTGCCGTTAACGACCGCATCATAGAGCACAGTCGCAGCTGTCTTGCCGACATCCAGACCAGAGATGAACAAACCTGCCTTGAAGCCGGAGGGCTGATCGGCAGCCCAGAATTTGCAGGCTTCGTACGCGCCGAGGCCCACCCCGATGATATCGTCAGGCTTGGCACCGGCAGTCGCGAGGGCATTGAGGGTACCCAGTACGCCTTCGTCGTTGCAGCCAAAGACAACCCAGTTGGTAATCTCGGGATGGGCAGTGATGACGGGGCCAGCAGCATCTTGAGCGGAAAGAGTCTCGCCCGTGTACGGAACCGGGAAGACCTGAGCTTCCGGAACGCCGGCCGCGACCACTGCGGCCTTCTCATTGTCGGTGCGATCATTGCAAACCGAAAGCGTCTGCACTTCCACCGACAGCACACCAACCTTCTTAGTCGAATCCTTGAGCCAGCCACCATCGGTCAACAGCTTGGCTGCCGCTTCGCCGACTTTCTTGCCCATATCTTTGCCATCGAAGCCAACGAACGGGACGGGGTTGCCCGCTTCGTCCACAATGCCGTCATCGGTAGCGATGAGCACTACGCCAGCGTCCTTGGCTGCTTTGGCAATCGCGGGTCCAATCGTCTGATCGGGAACGGTGATGGCGATGCCTTTCGCGCCGGCGGAGATGGCATCATTCACCAGGCTCACGCCCAGGTTCGGGTCGAGCTTGGCATCGAATTTCTTGGCTTCCGCACCAAGCGTGGTCGCTTCATCAACAAATGCAGTCTGCAGGTCAATGAAATACTGCTGGTCGGCACTCTTGTTGATCGCCACAAAAAGTGGTTTGCTGCTCGTCTCAGGCGCCTTAGTGGCGGCGGGAGTGCCACAGGCGGTCAACACAAGCGATGCCAGCACGGCGACAATGAATAGGTAGTACAACGTGCGTTTCATCTTTTCTTTCTCCTCTGTGGGAATGTTTTCCTGTCAATGACAGGTTGGACACTTTCCAGGAAAGCATTAAGGCGCTTTCCCATTTTCATTAGTTTGTCATAAACGACTACGAGAGTCTTGCAATATTGGAGCCTCTTTTTGGATTATTGGACAATCTCAATAGTGCCCGTACTCTCGGACCGTCTCATACATGGCGAGCAAATTCTCAATCGGGACCCTGGCCTGGACATTGTGAACAGGATTAAAGACGAACCCGCCACCTTTTCCAAAAATCTGGAGCCGCTCACGCACCTGGGCGCGGACTTCCTCCGGTGTGCCGAAGGGGAGGGTGTGCTGGGTATCCACGCCCCCGCCCCAGAAAGTGACCTGGGTGCCAAAGCGCGATTTAAGCACGGTTGGATCCATATGGGCGGCCGAGGTCTGCACTGGATTCAGGATGTCGAAACCCGCTTCGATAATATCGGGGATGATCGGCAAAATCGCGCCACAGGAGTGGATGAAGGTCTTCCAGGATGTATTCTCGTGAATCCAATCGTTGACGCGTTTGTAAAAGGGTTTATATAACGAGCGGAAGGCCCTGGGTGAGATAAAACAGTTATTTTGCGCACCAAAATCTGTGCCGCTAACCCAGGCCACACTGATGCGGTCGCCAACCGCGTCATAAATCCGTGGGAGATTTTCCAGCGCAATCTCACACTGGCGTTCAAAAATCTTCCGGACGTAATCCTGACGCGTCACAGTGCTCACGTACCATTCGGTCATATCGCGGATGCCTTTTGGGTTTTTCAGCATTGGTCCCGGAACCAGGGCAATATCGCCGTAAGCCATACCCCCCAGCACCATCACAATTGCCTTATCGGTTTGGATCGACAGGTTCTCAGCTTCGCGCTTGAGATGGGCCAGGTCCGACTCTGCAATAGGCCCGAATTCTTCCAGGTTATCCTCAACGTTCAGGTTTGCCTCGTCAAAAGGCGGCTGGCGGACTATATTGTCGAAATAAAAGCCGCCATTGGGCATCTTCGCGCAGGGCGGCACCGACCGATCGCCCTGTGGATACATCAGGATCTCACCATTCTGGTCGGGTTCAATATTGAAAAGCGCAGGCACAAGTACCGGGGTGCCGTCGAATGTCGTCCAGGGTTTCCAACCTTCATTCTTGAAGCCAAAGAAGTTACTTTCCCCGCCCAGACCGACTGCATCCACGCCCAGTGCCTCCTGCAAATCAGGCTTGATTTCACCCAACATCTGAAACAACTCAATTACTTTGACCGGGGTACCGGGCGGGTCGAGTTTGAGCGTCTGGCGAAGAGCATAGACTGTAGAAACATGCATTCCCGTTTGTCCGCAGCCACCCAGATCAAGCGGGATACGATCGGCCTCTTTATGATTAAGCGCAAGTTGAACTCTTTCCCTTGAATTCATGTTTTGCCTCCAAAATAATCTTCTTCTCTGCCGGGAAATCAAGACACGATTACTTGATTGGGGCTCGGTCTTTATACCTGCAATTTCCAGCGCTGCTGCAAAATCTTTGAAGTGCAAATCGGGTTTTTGCAGATACGCCGCTACCGGCCCGGTGAGTGATATCGCTTCATCCTTTTTTAGCCAGGTGCAAATCATAAGGGGAACGTCAGCAACCTCAGCAGTGGATTTGAGGAACCGGGCCGCCTCCCAGCCTCTAAGTTTCCCGGGTAGTTCTGGTTCCAGGATGATCAACACAGGCCTGCCGCGCTGCACGAGTTCCATCACCTCATCTCCTGTGCGGGCAAGTTGAACCTGGATTCCGTACTTTTCTACAAAACGCTGCAACAGGCGAGCCAGAAATGGGTCAGATTCGCCGATAATACACAATCGCTGGTTGCTAGAGTCAGAGTTTGGCATAGCAGGACAACCCTAGTTTGTCATAAATCGGCAGAGAAGTCTTGCAATATTGGAACTTGCTTTTGGATTATTGGACAATTTACGAGAATCCCCCAGGCGCCTGGGCGTGTGCCTCTCAGCTGGAGGGCGTTATACCCTTTGATCGGATCTCAACAACGGCACGCAGCATATCATTTCCATTCGATGCCACTCGTGGCATGATTTTTTGAAAAGACAAGGTCATTATTACGCATCGAAGGATCTACGAAGGATCTCAGAAGGATGTACGAGGGAGGTCCTCCCCCATTGACAGTCAACCGCTTTTGCCAGCGATCCTAAGCCATCTTGAAGCGTTTATATTTTGATTTTCAAGTTTCATAAGGGACAGGTATTCCCTACTTCGTCCCATCAGCGCGTGCACCGCGTTGGTAGGCACTGGGCGCTACTCCAGTTTCCTGCCGGAAGACACGGTTGAAATAGCTGCCGTCCGAAAACCCAACTGCCATGGCTACCCCGGTGATGCTCAGTTTTCCCTGCTCCAGCAGGATTTTGGCACGCTTAACGCGATAGCGATTAAGATAAATCATTGGCGTAATCCCCATCTCCTGGTGAAAACAGTGGGTCAGGTAGCGTTCGGTGATCGCGACATGGCTCGCCAGCTCGGCCCGTGAAATCGGCTCGTCATAATGCTCGTGGATGAAGGCCATCGCCTGCCGCACGATGCGGGATGCCTGGCTGCCGAGCCGTTTGCTGTGGTTCAGGGCGGCCTCCACCTGCGCCAGCACCTCATTGACACCAAATAGGCCCTTTCCCAAGACGGCTGCCACACCTTCCTGCAAACGCAGCATGTCATGTGCGGTCAGAATTTGTGCGGAAAGCACAACCACCGGGATATTGCGAGTGCCCTCCTGCGTGCGCATCACCCGCAGCACTTCAAATCCATCCACCTCAGGCATCATCAAATCCAGGAGCACCAGGGCGGGGCTTTCCTGTTGCATAATTTCCAGTGCCTGCCGGCCATTGTGTGCTTTAAGAACGCGACCGTGGATCCGGCTCTCCAGCATGCGGACATGCAGATCAAGCACATTGGGGTCGTCATCCACCACCAGGATGCATCGACCATTTTCGTATTTTAGCCCGAGCCGTTCAAGCGTTTGGAAAAGCTCGCTGCTCGCAACGGGTTTGGACAGGTAATCCAGTTCCAGCATGGAGCCGCGCGCCTGACCCGCTGCCAGGTGGTAGAACAATACCGGTACATCGCGGGTTTCAGGGTTTTGTTTCAGCAATTGCATGAGCTCCCAGCCGCGTTCGGTGGCTGGTTGGAAATCCAGAACCACTGCACCGGGTGGCTGCGCGACAACGGTGGGGAGCCAGTCCGGCTGCCGCGAGACATCCAGCACTTCCACCTCGAAACCTTTTTGCTGGAGATGCTGCCGCAATGGCGTAGACGGATCTTCGCTCAGCAACAAGACGATATTTCGGCGACTGCGATTTATCTCAACGCCTGCCTGAGGACTAACCATTACGGGCAGGCTGAAATAGAACGTTGAGCCGATCTCATCCTGCCCCGCCGAACGAACGCCAATCTGACCACCGTGGAGCTCGATCAGGCGCCGCGTGATCGCCAGGCCCAGACCCATACCACCATATCCACGTGCCACACTCCGCTCAGAGCGGCGGAACTCGTCGAAAATCGCTTCCTGCTCACCCGCCGGGATCCCCATACCGGTATCGCTGACTTCCACCAGCACAGACTGGTCGGTGGCCCTGGCCGCCATAAAGACATGGCCGTGCTCTGTGAACTTGACAGCGTTGCTCAACAGATTGAGGGTTACCTGGCGCAGCCGGGTGCGGTCACCCATCACCAGTGGCAGGCGCAACGGGATTTGCTCGCGCCACTCCAGTCCCTTCTCGCGTGCCATGGATTTTCCCAACACCGCCGCTTCGGCAAACAGAGCCGCCAGATCCAGTGGTTCCGTGACCAGGCGCAATTCGCCGGCCTGGTTACTGGCCAGGTCGAGCACATCACCAATCAGGCGAAACAGGTGCTTGCTGCTGGCATGAATTCCTTCCATGTCATTCCGATAAGATTCCGGCAAAGGCGGGCTGCTGCCTGAGTTTTCCTCCTGCAGCATCATTTCGATCGTACCTACAATCAGTGCAAGCGGGGTGCGCAGCTCATGACTGACCATCGAAAGGAACCGGCTCTTGAGCAAATTGGCCTGTTCAGCGATCTGCCGGGCCTCCACGGCTTCATCGAATAGACGAATGTTGCGTTCAGTCAGGAGGGTACGTTTCAACGAGGCGCTGATTTGTCCACCCAGGATTTCATAGATCGCCTCTTCCTGTGGGTCGGCCTCGAAAATGGCGTAGCCAAGTTGATCTTCACGGAAAAAAAGCGGTTCTACCACCAGGCTACACTGCCGAGTGAGGGTCAGCAGATCATCCGGCAATAGTTGACAGGCCAGGAAAACCAGTCCCCGCGGCTCAAAGAACACCCGGCGATGGTTTTCATACGAAAAAATAAAGCGCGCCAATCCACAAGGGTTGAGCGGATCTTCGTACATGAACAGATAGCAGCGTGGAATGTTTAATAGCGCCAGGGAACGTTCCAAAACATCGGCCAATTCGGCCATGCTGGTCACAACGCTCAAGCCCTGGTTGATCTCCCCCAGAGTGTGCAGTTTCTCGTCGGCCTGCAGCACCTGGTAGGCATAATGCCGCCGCGCTGCTTCGCCAATCAGCACCCGGGCCTGCTGCGCCAGGTTTTCAATCCGCAGCCGGGATTTGGTGTCGGTCGATTCTGAAATAGCAAACTGGCGCAAAATGGAGATAATTTCATGCCAGCGCGGAAAATCGTCATTGGTGTGGACAGTTTCTTGGATGGTTTCAACGAACTGCCGCAGGAATTCGCCTTCTGCTTTACCCCGGCTTTGATCCAGAAACGCCTTGAGCAGAGCTGGAAATAGCCGCTGCATCGGCTCGTCGGGCGGAATCCGCAACTGGGAATCTGCGCCGCCAAATACCAGGCTGTCCAGCATCCGGATTTCATTCGTAAATGAGTCCAGTTTTTCGGTGTGCGGCATGGCTTCGGCGTGGGATACCAGAGGGTCAGGGCAGCCGCAGGATTGTCGCACCACCATGCGGGTCGGTAAAACCACCTTGGTCGGCACTTGTTTTCCATCCAGCAGGGAAAGCACCATCAGTGTTGCCTGGTAGGCCTGTTCATAGAAGTGCAGCGGAGCAGTGGTTAGCGGAGGGCTTACTACCAACCCTTCCTCCTCGCCATTCAGCCCGGCAATCGCAATATCCGTGGGGACACGTACTCCACGTGCCTGGAGCGTCTTCATGGCTCCAATGGCCATGTTATCACTGGCAGCCACGAGCGCATCGAATTGAACCCGGCGCTCCTCGAACAGTGTTTTCGCTCCCTGAATCCCGCCGCTTTCCTTAAAGTCGCCCTGATAGACCAATTGCGGGTCAAAAGGCAGATTGTGCTGCACAAGGATATCCAGGTAAGCCTGATAGCGATCAATGGCCTCCTGGTGCCCGGCCTGCCCGCGAATAAACGCAATTCGCCGGCATTGATGGACTTTTACCAGATGGTCGATCACCTCATACATGCCATGATAATTGTCCACGGTGACCCCAGGGAAGCCATCCAACACAATCCCGGTGGTGACGATCGGCCGTGGGCGGAATTGTTGGAGGAAGTTATAGGTTTCATCCAGGTTCAACCAGGCATTGAGGCCACCCATCACCACCAGTCCATCCACCCTCTGGTCATTCACCATTTCGTAGATGACGTTCCTTTGCGATTCAAACCCGACCGGAGAACGCACCAAACGCCCTGGATAGCAGATGAGATTAACCCCGGAATCCCTGGCTGCCGCTTCTGCCCCGGACCAGATCGCGCGATTATTAGGGTCAATAGGACCTGTAGTCAGCAGCGCAATAGTGGTCAGTCTTTCCTGCGCTTTTCGTTGAGATGCCATTTCAATCAATCATTACCATGAGCAGCGATCTGTGAAGTGTGGCTATTATAAACCAGTGGCTTTGGCTCAAACCAATTCCATCGTCGATCCATTTCGGCAGACCCGATGATGCCGGAGGGGCAGTGCTGTTGGACGCGACCGGTGGATCCGTTATGGTCTAATAGTGAGCTGCATAGTTGTGTTATCGACTATAATCCTGCCAGGATGAAGAGTTATGTGGCTTTACTCCGCGGCATCAATGTCGGCGGCAAGAATCTTATCAAGATGATTGAGCTGAAGGCTTGTTTCGAGGCGCTGGGCTTCGAGCATGTAAGTACCTATATTCAAAGTGGCAACGTTCTCTTTAGCGCAGACAAATCAGACCAAGCCCGGCTGACTGGCCTGGTTGAAAAGGCTCTGTCTACAACCTTCAACTATGAATCGCGTGTAGTACTGCGATCACAGAGCCAAATGAAAGAAATTATTGCAGGCGCGCCAAAAGGCTTTGGCGGCGATCCAGCCACCTACCGCTACGATGTGATTTTTCTAAAAGAGCCTCTTACCGCAGCC
Source organism: Anaerolineales bacterium (assembly GCA_035298105.1). Lineage (GTDB taxonomy): Bacteria > Chloroflexota > Anaerolineae > Anaerolineales > Villigracilaceae > Defluviilinea. The sequence continues at coordinate 8,796 of DATGYJ010000207.1, forward strand.
CAAGCCATGAAGAGTGTCTCTGCGAGAGAGGGCGTTGACCAGGCCTCTGCTGGGAAGGGCGTGCTTTATTTCTCGAGGCTGATCAGCAGAGCAAGCCAAAGTTACTTGACCCGCATCATCACGATGCCTGTCTATCAGAACATGACTATCCGCAACTGGAACACAACCTTGAAACTGCTGAACTTGATGGAGCAGGCCAGCCATTAGCCTTCGCTTCCCCTCATCGAGAAGCGGGCAATGTCGACCTCGTCACTTGCAGCGTCCCTTTCACTGTGAATATAGTTCGCCACACCCTCACTTGCAATCTATATCGAGAAATATTACTTCAAAACTGATCGTTAGGGTCCGCTTACGGTCGGATGGCCTGACGCTTGCCATTGCGTTAGTCCGCCCGCGATGCTGGTTACCTGTGTGAAACCTGCGCTGAGCAGGATATCGCGATGCGGTTTTCCGGCAAATGTACAAGATCAATCGTCCGCTTCGTGGTATTCAATAACACGCGGCAATTCTGGCAGCCTGCCAGATGCTTTTCGATTTTTCGACTCCTTGAGGCTGTCGTCGCTTAATATTTTAAAATCACATAGGGATGAAATACCTTTTTTACGGTACTTCACCCCTAGTAAGGAGCGCCCCTAGAAGAATTCGAATCTTCAACCAACAGCTTAGAAGAATCGGGACATAGCCTTTTTTTTGAATTTCACTTCCAATAAGTCCAATTTGTAGGGAATTCTGAAGCTTAAACGTACAATCTGTTCAATATTTCCGCTGCATTTCAGCGTGTCTGTCCTACTTTTGTCCTACTATTTCACCGAGAGTTTAGACAATTCTTCTGCTTGATAGGTGAATACCTGAATAGGCATAACCGCTCCACTTTGAGAGGGAATTATTACTTACCACTTCTATAAGCCAGATCTTCCTGCAAATCGTCTTGTTCGTAGTGGGGTGCAGAGGATATCGCTCCGGTGTCCAAAGCTTTGCCTTGATGATCATATCTTTGGGCTCAAGCGGCTGATGTGAACCCGCTCGCGCACAATCAACTTCGCTCCGTTGGCAGCAGCCTGTATCAGTTCCTCAGCCCGTGCGGCCGGCGACTCGGCATCTGGAACCGCCTCCTCTGCGACCTGAGCATCTCTCGCGAATCGATCAATACTTATGTATTTAACCATCTTACGTCGTTGCAGAATTTCTCTGTCTAAGATATCCGATGCCTCCCGCCAGTATTGCATTAGCAATATAGAAAAACGATACAGTGGTGAGGTCAAGATCAACATACCAACCCTGGCTCTGTATGTAGAGGATGACAAGAGAGATTGCATTGATTAGTGTAACCACTCCAGCGATATAAGCCCATCGAATCGGCCGAAAGTAAGCAAGCAGGCAGGTACACCAAAGGGTTGCTCCAAACTCGAACAAAATTGCCAGTTCGTTCCGAAAATAGAGTTGCCAGAGGAAATTAGTAATGACCAATATGCTCCCTGTCCAGAGCCATGTACGATTAGCAGATAACGTTTTGACCGGGGCGCTAGGATGAACAGAAACAACGCTGGATTGAACTGGCGGCTCTTTGAGTCTGGTAACCCTTAGCGAGGTAGTCGCCTGAACAAATGCAACAATTATTGAAGCGATAGCAGTTACGATGGCGATGATGACCCTACTCTCCATCGTTTACTCCTTTGTACCGACAAGTTCGTTTTTTCTCTGCGGTGTAATGACTACATCAGCGGTCAAAGCTTGAGCCAACGGTTTGCGAAAACCCCGGATGTGCTGAATTTGCTTCCTGGAAACATGATTTGCCAGGTGATCTGATAAGGGTCACGGAATTCAAGGTAATCAGGCTCATCTTCCAGTATTTGCGTGTTCCCCGGCAATCGAGCTCGAACCTTGGCTATTTCATCCACGGGCATTCTGAGACCAATCACATTGACCTGCCCTGGGGGCTCATCGCCTCTGAAAAAAGCCAAAGCAAATTCATCCTTTCGCAGAGCAAGCATATCCAACTTAATGCCCGCCGCATCTGCCTCATCCCAACCTTTATCGAAAGGTAGGGTGTACCACAACCCGTCCGCAAGTTCGGCCTCGCGCCCAATTAACTCCATGTCGAATATCGATTGGTAATAGTGTTCAGCCTTCCGCAGATCGGGGACAATCAAGGCAACATGTCTCACAGAACTTTTCATTTTTACCTCTGACAGAATAAGCGATAGAGATCGACTTCAATATCAGCAAAGAATCGGCTGATTGTCTATTCCTAACTGGACTCCCTCTCATTGGCGGCGTTCGGGTCGTGCGCGATCAATTCAATCGTATTTCCGTCCGGGTCGTCGAAGAACACCGAGCGCGCCTGCAGCCAGGCGTATTCACCCTGCCAAATGCGTTCGGTCAGCTCCAAACCCATTTGCTGAAGCCTCGCCCGCTCAGTCGGATACTGTTCGAGTGAGATTTCGAAAGCGAAATGATCAACTGTGGTTAATGCAGTGTCAAGCTTTACTTTTCGATCAAACAATACCAGGAGTTGCGGATGTCCACCATGACCTAAGGGCGAATCCAATTCACCTGCTTTGAGAAAGACGATTGTCTGATAAGCGCGTACGATCTCTAATCCCAAAACTTCCTGATAGAACTTCACAGCGCGAGGTAGATCCGTCACACGCAACCCTAACTCCGCAATGTGCATTACTCGTTGTGTCGTCATGAGGTTCTTTTAATCTTCCAGCCACTCAGTGATCATCTGCGAGATTGGATGGATATTGATACTCCGTAACAGTGTCTTGCCTGAATTGATGAATTTATGGGGAATTCCGGCTGGTGCAACCACGATCTGACCTCCGGTCGCCTCAATTGTGGCATCGCCGACCGTGAAGGTGGCCTGGCCCGCTTGAATAACAAAAATTTCCTCATAGGGATGTAAATGCAGGGAGGGGCCGTCTCCTGGCGGTGCATCGAGAAGAAAAAACGACACGTTCGTGTCGCCATATTGAGAACCCTCGAACACCCGCGCTGTCTCACCGCTAAGACGAAGTTCTGCCATGTTAATCAGAAATGTCACGCAATCATCTCCTTGTTAAGAAATATCCAAACATTCTCAATCTGCATGCCAAATCCAATTTCGGTCCACGGCTCATTGGGATTATTCGCTTGCCGCATCATCACTAGGCGTCACTGCGTCTAAGCAGTCTTGGTTCAATGACCTGACGGCGGTGGAACGAGGCCAAGCTGCTGCATTATGCCTATCGTATCGACCTCAGCCCAGTGTTCGACGACCTTGCCATCCACAATTCGGTTGATATCAATAAAAGACCACATCACGCGCTTACCAGTCGGCGGTGCGCCCATGAACATCCCTTGATGGGTGCCCTCGCAGGTCATCCGGTCAACGACTTTATCACCCTCGGCAATGATGTCCTGAATGGTCGCGCGCAGATCAGGGAATGCCGTGAACAGCATGTTGAAAAATAGGCGGGTACCTTCGATTCCCTGCGGCATTCCCGGACGAACAGCATGGTCGACAAAGCTGGGGCTGAAATGGGCAAAGGCTCCCTCTAAGTCTCTCGCGTTAGTTAGTTCAGCGTATTTGCGAATGACGGCCTTGTTTTGTTCGGTTGTCATGGTGAAGTTCTCCTATTAGTTATGGAATGGTGTTTCATTGTCGGCTAGTAAACGGCGGGCAGTATGAGACGATGCGCTCGTGGACTCAGGCTCATGTCAAGCCCAAGCCCCAATGATGGCTCCCATCAGGGCGTACCCGAGCAGTGACTCCCCGGCCCCGACTATGAGGCTGGTCCACGACATCTGTTCAAATGCCGCCTGGCCGATGTTTATGGTTATCACGAATCCGCACCAGGCTAACAGGGCAAACGCGGCTCCGGCGAAGGCACTTTGGGCACCGGCATAATTGAGGAAGATGGCGAGCACGTAAGCCACCAGCACCCTGGTCAGGAAAGAGGCAATCAGAGCGGTGGGCGGCATTTTGACATTCTCAGGCACCTTGCCGAGAAGCTTGGTTAGAGGATTGGCAATGACACCCCAGTAGATGCCCCCGCTGACAAATGAAACCACAGCGGCTACGAGTATAGCGATGAGATTTACGGACGGAATTGCTGACATATTGATTCTCCTGTTTGGATATCGTCTGCTGCCGGCGCGGGCGCTTGCGTTGGGGACACCGGGGTTGGTGCGGGCCTCGGATGGGAGTGGTACCGGCTAGCTGTCATATAGGCAAAACCATCGGCAACCGGACGGCTAGTGACAACACTCGGTTCACTGTTCATGGAATCTACTCCTTGCTCACCCGTCTATTTGTTGTCTTTCGATAGTTCACATTATGCTTGAAATGCTTTGTGTTGTCGTGGGTGTGCGCACCTATCTGTGTACCTATTTCGCGCTATTTGGTAGACAGAAAAAAGCGGCTGTTCAGAGTTGAACAACCACCTGAGTGTTTCGATTTAGTTGTGATGATTGGGAAGCTTACTTGGCTACCTGTGTTACCTCATTTTCCATGGCCCAGCGGACGATCTGCGCCCGATTCGTAAAGCCAAGTCCAGAGAGAATGTTGGCGATATGATGTTCGACAGTCCGTTTGCTGAGAACCAGTTCCTCTGCGATCTCGCCATTGGACAGACCGCGCGCGATCAGGGTCACGACTTCGCGCTCGCGCACAGTCAATTCCTGTGGTGCTTCGATGACTTTCTGGGAGGGCTTCGGCGGTACGAAGGGCAGGTTGAGGGCGTACGCAATAGCTTGCTCCATGGATAGGGCGCGTCCTTTTGCCTGCTCTGCCTCGAATTCAGTATCGCTCAGCTTGGCACGCGCCAATCCGATGTAATGTTCATATTCGAGCTTTTCTAGTGCCCACAAGCTCGCAGAGTCTCCTCCTCTACTGCTTGCAATAGCCGCTGCATATAAGCGAGCGCTCTCAGCCACCAATCCGGTTTTCGAGGCAAGGGCGGCAAAGCCCAGCAGACCTTCTAAAACACCCGCTGGATTGCCCAGTGCACGCTGTGCTTCCAAACTTTCGTAAAACAGAGCATGGGCTCGTCCAAGGTCACCTTGATACAAGCAAACGTAGGCCAGGTTGTGCAACGTGGCTGGAATTTCGTGCGCTGCGCCAAGTTCGCGCAAGATAGACAGACTTTCCTCGTAAGCCGAGTATGCCTGAACGACCCGCCGTTCACTACGGGCAAGATCGCCCATATAGTTAAGTGTTAGTGCAATCCGATACCGGTCGCCGTCAGCACGAGCTAGGGCCATACTTTCTTCCAGCAGCAGTTGAGCTGTGTTGTGTTTACCTAGCGCGAGGGCTGTTTCGCCTTGCATCATTATCGAAATTCCAAGCGAAACCAGGTCATTCAGCTCCCGGTACACTCCTATGATTCGCTCGCCCATCACATAGCTCGTTTGATAGTCACCTGCTGCCTTGGCTCCAGAAGCTACACCAATCAGCGCGACGGCGAGCAGCGCCCTGCCCTCCTCGCCAGCAGCCTCACACAAGGCAACTGCTTCCTGCCCACGCGCCGTTGCTGTAACAGCGTCGCCAAGGAAACTAGCCATGACGGACGACCAGGTCAGGACGTTCACATGCACCGCTAGTGGAACACTATCATCTGTCTGATGCAGAAATCGCTCGTACCAGGCATACCCTTCCCGAATGTAAGCGCGTGTCTGCCAGAATGAGTAAAGGGCAGTGCCGATCCGCATTCCCGCCTCGATGCGCTGCTGTTCCAGTGCCCAGGCCAACGCCGCTCGAATATTGTCGTTTTCCGTTTCTAGCCAGTCAAACCACAAATGCTGATACTGTTCTCGCAATTTCGGGGCAACTTCCTCCGTCAACCGCAAGAAGCACGCCAGATAGTGTTCATGGGCTGAAACCCAGTCCCCAGAAGCTCGTAGCTTTTCCTGTGCGTATTGGCGGATTGTCTCTAGCAGGCGATAACGTGCTTCGTTGCCCTGCAGAGTCTCTGCTACAACCAGCGACTTGCCGACGAGCGATGACAACAGATCCAGAACCTCTTCACGCTGGATCTCACCCCAGGCACACGCAGATTCAGCGGTGCTGAGGGCGAAACCGGCAGTAAAAAGCGCGAGTCGCTGCAACAGGAGTCGCTCTGAAGGGGACAGCAGATCATAGCTCCAATCAATTGCAGCCCGCAATGTGCGGTGCCGCTCATCTGCGCGCGCGGTCGAGATGAGCAGATCAAGGCGATGGTCGAGGCGTTCTTGCATTTGTTTCACGTTCAGGACACTCACGCGCGCGCTGGCGAGTTCAATCGCTAGAGGGATACCGTCGAGATCGCGGCAGATCGTGGAGACAATCTCAGCGTTATCCGACGTCAAGCTGAAGCTGGGGAGAATGCTCCGAGCGCGTTCGACAAATAACTGCACCGATTCCACCCGTTTGATTTCGTTAATAGAGAGATGGGCTGCCGGAAGGGCTAACGGTAACACCGGATAAAGCGTCTCACCGATAACGCCGAGGGGTTCACGGCTCGTTGCCAGGACCTTAATATTGGGGCAACCTGCGAAGGCTTCTACCAGTTGAGCACAGGCTCCTAACAAATGTTCACAGTTATCGAGTACCAGTAACATTTGTCTCGTGCCGAGCGAATTCAAGAGTGTATCCATCAGTGGATTCCCGGGCTGTTCAACCACGTTCAATACTTTTGCCACGGATTGGGGAATCAGCGTCGAGTCCACTACTCGCGCCAGCTCCACCCAATAAACGCCACCTCTAAATTGGTCACTTAGTTCCACCGCCACCCGAAGGGCAATGCGAGTCTTGCCGCATCCACCAGCGCCAATCAGTGTGAGCAGGCGCGTGCCTGCAAGCGTGTCCCTCACTTCGACGAGCTCACGCTCCCGTCCGATGAAACTCGTCAGTGGGATGGGAAGGATAGCGCGAAAGGTGTTTCTTGAATTGAGTTGTGTGCTTGTTTTCTTGTTCACAGTTAATCGAAACTCAGAAAGCAATTCGATGAATGAATAAATAATAGAAGTATGTGGCTGATTATTATTGGGACTTCGAGAGCTTTACCACATCCGCTAACCAATGTTGCGGTGAATGCAGGCTCGCGGTTGAGTTCAGCCGCGCCGCACGAACAGGGCGAATAATCATTTGGAGTTGGCTGCCGCCCTCAGACCAGTCCTCCCAAAAACAAAGGGGCGGCCCGAAGGTAAAACTATATCAACTACACTAAGGTATGGACTTATTATTTTTAGTATAGCATGTAACCATCGTATTGTTATAGCCAACTCTTCTTCAAGTTTTTTCCTGCACGCCGCCTTGAGCCTAGTCGCCGGGCCGGCTTGTCATCCTATCACTCGATCACTTTTCCAGATCACAAAGTGATCGCCGCCCCGTTTATTTGCACGTATGGCAGATTCGGGCAACAACGGCAATTGAAAGGAGGAGATATGCTCGTAGCACTGGATTTGTTCCAGGTTCCGTAGCAGGAAACGCATCATCGCAATGGGGTGTAGCACATTGATAATCTAGAATAGTGACTATCCCTGGTTGCAAGTAAAGACTTTGGCAGTTCCGTCTATTACTTTGTAAAGCCTTCTTTGGAGTGTATAAGTGTTGAAAAGGGATAATTGCCTCAAGGATTTGCAGAAGAAGCTCAACGGCATACAAACCCTCTTGTAACTCAATGGACAGAGTACCAAATTCTATGTTTGTGTGTCACCCTAACGATATAACGACATTTGCAGGCTTTTGTATAGAGACTCTAGTAAAATGAGGATAATCGAAAATACGTTTTATACTGCTTACACACAGAAAACATTTGATATATTGGAAGCAGTGGAGAGATTGGATGGCATACGAATTTCAAGAATCCCAAAAAATGAACTGGTTGGACATATAGCCCCGAACCTGATAGAGCACCAGCCACGAAAACTAGTGGTACAGTACAGACTTTTGCGACTAATTCTATGTCCTACTTTTGGAATCAGCACCGCCATATCTGGGATATGGCGGTGATTTTTCATTATTACCCCTATATCTAGCGCCCCTGGCGGGATTCGAACCCACAACCAACAGCTTAGAAGGCTGGTGCTCTGTCCATTGAGCTACAGGGGCAGGCGATCCAATTGTATTACTTCCCTGAGAAAGAGGCAAATTGTGCTCCCCGCCTCCTCTGGATACCTAAACGCTGTAGGGCCTGATTCCCTTATAGACTCTCGCGCCTGCAAGCGTCCGCAAAATTGTCTCCGGCGGGCGTTTCAACCGTGCGCCCAAATCGCTGGAGGTCATGGGGTGATTGCCATTCGTCAGGAACAAGCGAAATACCGCTTCGACAAGCGCTGTCTGTTGAGTGAGAAAATCGGGCTGCTTGACACAATGCGTCATCAACGCGTTCTGGATCCCATCGACAGGTTTGACCTCAGCAGTCACAGGATCCACCCAATCGATGGTCTGACCTTCCTCTGCCCCACCGAATGCTTCCTGGTGTTCAGGACATAACAGGGAACGCAAGTACACATGCCAATCCCTTTCATTCTTTTTCCACCAATCGAAATCAATGTGAAAGGGGGTATGAACGGTCGGTTTTACGAGGCTAAAGCGTTTTCCTTCCACCGCCATGGTCACTCCACTTCGCTCAAACGAAAATATAAATCTCCAACATGCGTAAAGGCAGGCTGGCTCGCCAGCAATGCAAACAAGGGGGCTGGCGCAACACGCCGGACAATATTCATAGCAGAATACAATTCTTGCGCATGAACGTGTCCCTGAGGGGTCAGCTTGGACATCTCACGGATCATATCTGCGACTAACTTCTCAAACGGGCGCTTGTTCTCCTGGAGCCAGAGTTGATCCACCGCTTCCATGGATGGAATGGCGAACGCCATGCGATCGTTGAACTCAGCGGAAATAGGCTGTTTCAGCAGGGCAAACACAATGCCTCGATCTGCGCCGATGATGACCGTGCGGACCCAGTCTTTGGTTGAGCGATAGGTCTTCGCTTCAATGATCACTTCGCCCGGTTGTTCACCGCGTCGAATTCGCACCAGACTGCCCGCCATCAAATCGTTTGCCTTGTACCACTCACGTAAACCGAACACATATCCATGCTCACGCACTACCCAACCCGGCATCCTTTGCTTTGTCTTCCCATCCACCAGCGTAAAGCGGACTCGCGGAGACTCATATGCGGTAGGAAACAGAGGACGCACGCGTGCGGAAAGAGGCAGCGTCCCTGTTCGCAAGTGCGGGTAAATCAAAGCGACCGTAACTTCCTTAACATCGGGGGGCAGATTTGTCTCTACCTCGCTCAACTCATCGTCCAATTGAGCTTCCAGATTCAGCATTTGCTGAGTAAGCGCCGTGCGATCATATTCAATTGGAGAATAGCGCAAATGTAACGGAACTTCCCGCACTTCATCCGGCTCAAGTCGCCGCAAACACCACAAGACCTGTCCCGCCGGACCGACCTCATCGAAGCGCCCATCTTCCTGCAAGGCAAGATTGAGAGAAAATTCTGCCAGTTTCGGATGCACACCTTCAGGGAGGGCAACATCTTTCAGCAGCGCTGCTGTCGGGAGAGGCTCGCCTCCCGCCATGTCCAGGACTGCTTCCGCCAAATTAAGATGCCCGACATTGACATCGATGAGCAGGGCCCGCGGAAACCAGCGACCAGCAATCTGGACCAGGTCGCTGTCCGTTTGGAATGCTGCTTCAAGCTTCTTTTCAAGATCGCTGCTGTACGTGCGCAGAACGACGTCCGGGTCGAATCCCTCCTCTTCAACGGTAACAGGTTGATCGTTCAGCGCATGATCTGCCAGATTGGATGCAAAGAGCCGTTCAGAGCCGTTCCCCAGATCAACAGTCAAAACGTCGAAGGTTCCAATATCAGGGTTCGCTCCTGTGCGCACTGCAGTGACTTTGCCATGCTTCCAATTGAGTGCAGGGAAAATAAGATCGTCGCCAACTTGATAGGATTCTTTTGGAAGATAGGTCTTGCCGCCTGCCTGGCGGCGTTGTTGCATCGCAAGCCGCTCAATACGAATACGCTCATTGACAAGCACCGGAACGAGTTCACGAGCTGTTAATGGAGTTTCAAGTTCAAATAGATGATTGTGGAGGTATTCAACGTCTTGCAGGGTGATCTGGAGATCTGTCCAGTAGTCTGTGGAAATGAGAGGATCGCTTACCATTACTCTGCCTTGTTGTGGTGTGAATGCACTTGATATGCATCTAGCGTTCTTATTATACCTTACCTTGTAAAGGGATGAAGGTTTGCCATGAGCGAATCACACATATAAGTCGAAGAGTTGAACGTTGTATAATCGCAAATATGCATCTTTCACTTGCCCAGGCATTACGTTTGAACTCTTCAGTCTGTGCTGCATTCGTTGGCGCAGGCGGCAAAACGACTGCGATGTTTCAACTGGCCAGAACCTTGAGCGGAGACAGAGCGATGTTGCCGGTGTTCATAACGGCAACATCGCATTTGGGCGCGTGGCAAATTAAGCTGGCGGACCATCACATTATGACAGAAATACCGGCCCCGCTCGAGCAGCTTGAGCACGGATTAAAAGGTGTGATTTTGATTACCGGGAAACTAGATCATGACAGAACTCAGCCCGTGAGTGACGATCTGCTCAATTGGCTCCAACAGTATTGCCGCTATCACTCAATTCCCTTGCTCATCGAAGCCGATGGGTCACGCCAGAAACCCTTGAAAGCATGGGCAGAATATGAACCGCCCATTCCCGCATTTGTTGAATTGGTTGTACAGGTTGTCGGCCTCGCAGGCCTCGGCAAATCATTGAACGATCAGAGTGTTCATCGATCTGGAGGATTTTCAAAGTTAAGTGGACTCAAGCCTGGCGAACCAATTACGCCGGATTCTTTGGTTCGGGTGTTGATACATATGGAAGGCGGATTAAAAAATATGCCTTCCCATGCCCGAAGAGTCGTATTGCTCAATCAAGCCGACACGCCTGAATTACAGTCGGCCGCCCGAGGCCTGGCGCAGGCGTTGATCCCTGCTTATCATTCGGTCATTATATCCAGCCTAAACCAGGCCAGGATTTTCGCCGTCCAGGAATCGATTGCAGGTGTTGTACTGGCCGCAGGCGAATCCACGCGCTTTGGTCAACCAAAGCAGTTGCTCAATTGGAAGGGCCAACCGTTTGTAGCTGCGGTGGCAAAGACAGCCTTAGCCGCTGGGCTTTCACCCGTCATTGTGGTAACGGGCGCAAATGCCGGACAAGTGGAATTGGCTGTCAAAGATTTGGCTGTGACAATTACCAAAAACGAGGCATGGAAGAGCGGACAGGCAAGCTCGATCAAGGCCGGAATATTATCCCTGAGCGCGCAGAGCGCTGAAGGCGGCGCGATTTTTCTACTGGCTGACCAACCACAAGTGACAACATCGATCATCGGTGCTCTGGTAGAGAAGCATGCCGAGGGACTCTATCCGGTCGTTGCCCCATTGGTGCTGGATCAACGTGCCAATCCCGTTTTATTTGACCGCCTTACTTTCCCTGATTTGATGAAGTTGGAGGGCGACGTAGGTGGACGGGCAATTTTCCACAAACACCGCGTGGAGTATTTACCCTGGCATGATGGCCGGCTCTTGCTGGATGTGGACACGCCAGAAATGTATCAGCGCTTGATTTCAGACGAAACATTATGATCTCAGCGATCATTCTTGCCGCGGGTGCCTCAAAGCGGATGGGACAGCCAAAAATGTTACTACCGTGGGGAAAGTTGACGGTCATTGAGCATGTCCTCCGCACTTATTTGAATGGCGAACTTGAAGATATCCTTGTGGTAACAGGCGGCGCGCGGGATCAGGTGGAGCAGGCAATCGGAAAATATCCTGTGCGAAAAATCCACAATAAGGATTATGCGACCGGCGAAATGCTATCCTCACTCCAATGTGCACTGAGGGGAATGCCAGATCAGACACAGGCCGCATTGATTGGTCTCGGCGACCAGCCCCAAGTCCAGGAGGAGAGCGTGCGCTTGCTCTGCAAGACATACCGGGAAACCGGATCCAGGCTGATCGTGCCAAGCTTTCAAATGCGGCGTGGCCATCCATGGCTGGTCGCGCGTCCTTTATGGCATGAAATCCTTGAATTGAAACCTCCGCAATCCCCGCGGGATTTCTTGAATGGCCATGCTGATGAAATTCACTATGTGAGTGTAAGCACACCCAGCGTCCTGGCAGACCTGGATACACCCGAAGATTACCGAAAGTCACACCCCTAGGCAGAGCTATTCTTTCTGTAACATTGTGGCAGTCATGAAAAGGTTACAGGTCGTGCAAAAATCCTTGCGGGCAGTGTACAATGGTACTAGCTGACTTTGCGTTTTTGTTATGTCATCGTGGCAGGATTATTGGCATGTCATAGCTGGAGTCAGTAAAATCAATGTTGAATTGCCAATAGGAGAACGACAATGAGCAAAAGAAAATTTCTCATTAGCCTGCTTCTAGCCATCAGTATTATGATCGTTCAGGTGGGCTCAGTCTTTGCTGCACCTGTCTCACAAGCTTTCCCCCCAATTACCGGCATCGTACAAAGTATTACCGTTGAGACTGACCCCAACACGGGGGTAACAACGGTCATTGTTGATGTAATGGACGGCAATCAAGTCTCACAGATCGTGCGAGTCAGCGAGAAAACCGCGGAGAAACTGGGATTGGTTGTGTTCGATAGTGATGGCAAGCCCGTGATTAATAATTCAGCCCTGGGCCAGGCCATCGAGATCAAGCTGACTTCTGTGATTCCCGATAAAGAAGAGAATCAACACCCGGTAGGCAGTGCCCTGGCAACGTTTTTTTCGGATGTTGCAGATAATGAGACTCTCTACAACACCATTATGGCAGCCCATAACAACGGTTTTGGGTTCGGTGTGATTGCTCAGGCCTTATGGTTGACTCAAGAACTCAAGGGCGACTCAAATGTCTTCAACGCCCTTCTGCTTGCGAAACAAGCTGGAGACTACACCAACTTCTCTTTTGATGAGAACGGCACACTCGTAACGCCAAAAAACTGGGCTGAGTTAAAGCAAGCCATTATGGGGGGCAAGAAAATGGGCAATCCTAGCCTTGTGATGTCCAATAAAGACGGTACCGGCAATGGCAGCAACCAGGACAAAAACGCCAATAGAGACAAGAACAAAGGCAAAGATAACCACGGCAATGGAAGCGGCAACGGGAATGGCAGTGGCAAGGGAAATGGCGCTGACAAGTAGCCACAGATTCTGAAGACAGATCAGGCAGGTCACGGTGACCTGCCTGATTTATTTAAGCTTGTAAAAATATGGATTGGTTTTGCGTAATTCAAACCCCATGGACTGGTAAAGCCCATTCGCCGCTTCACGCTGTGGATTGGAAGTCAGTGACACGCCGCTGGCTCCAGCTTCACGCGCCAGATCGATGGCACTCCGGACGAGGGCCTCACCGATTCCACGCCGGCGCATTGTCTTATCTACAATCACATCTTCTATGATGGCGCGCAGGCCGGTTGGAACGCGATAAATCGTCAGGCTTAAGATACCCACGATCGGGCCGTTTTGCTCAGGTTCACGAGCTGCCAGAAGCATGGAAGATTCTGATTTGATCAGCTCGTCCATCTCATCCCAGGTGGGCGGGATCTTGTGAGAACCTAATTGTGGAATTAATCGCTGTAATGCTTCGTGAAGTTCGTGTGTACCTTCAGAAATTTTTTCGATGAGCATTGCAACTCATATCGCTTCGATACTTCCTATTTTTGGGAAGAAACTAAGCAAGCCATAATACACTACATACACCAGCGAAATCCAGACAATCCATTGAGGAACACTGGGATATTGCAAAAGGCCCCAGACGCCGACGACGCCATAGAGATAAGTCAGGCCAAGTGTGAGTTTTCGTAAGCGCGTATTGCGGCTGGGGTAAATGTATTTAACCGGGACGAACACCAGGACATTACAAATAACCAGCAGTATCAAATTGATCCATGGATCGAGTCCAAGCAGCATCATGTAGATCACAAGAAAGTTCCAGACAGATGGAAAACCCTTAAAGAAAAAGGACTGTTCGTCGGTTTTTGCATCTACCTGGGTAAACTGGTATGCCGATGTGAGTAAGATCGAAACCGCGCCCGCCATCCCCAAGCCATCCGGCATCAGGTGAGGAGCTTTGATCAGGATCAAAGCTGCGACGACCACGTAGTTTAGATAATCGATGATATTGTCTAGCAGCCCGCCATCCACCTGCCTGGCATATTCCTTCACATGGAACCAGCGTGCCAGCATCCCATCAAAGCCATCCACGAACATGGCAACGATCATCCAGGTAATGGCCGCGCGCCAATTCTGGTTAAAGACCGCTAATAACGTTAAGAATCCCCAGACTGCGCCGGTCGCCGTAAAGAGATGTACGCTCCAGGCCAAAATCTTTTTCGCAAGCAGCGGAAGTTTTTCAAACATGCTTCACCTCGGTACATAAGATCAATCGGCGCTATTATAAAGGCAAAGGCGCGGTGCGAGAACGCGCCGCGCCTTTCAAATTCATTTTTTCCTCAATCCCACTGTGACCTTTTCACCCTCAAAACCATCCTCCACGACGGAGGCGCCTTCGGGCGCACTCCCAAACACCAGCGTGGACGTCAGGGTCTCGGAAGTGATGTAATCCTTGTGCGCCTCAATCGCAGATTTGAGCCCTGCTGAGGCTTCGACGAACAGCTCGATCCTGTCAGCGACATCCAGGTCGGCGCTTTTGCGAAGGTCCTGGACCCGGCGAACAAATTCACGTGCCAGACCTTCCTGAACGAGTTCGGGTGTCAGGTCAGTGACCAGCGCGGCAACATAAGCGCCCTCTTCTGCTACCGCAAAACCTTCCTTGGCCAGGGCCCTCACTTCTACCTCTTCAGGAAGGACATCATAGGACTGACCATCAGCTTGCACCTTTAAGGGCTTTCCTTCAAGCAATGTATGCGCGGCTGCCTCGGCATTCATCGCCAGGATCGCTTTCTGGATGGCAGGAAATTTATTTCCATATTTCTGTCCCAACTGTTTCGGCAATGGTTTGACCGCATGCGAGACAGCTTCCGTTGACGAATCCAGCAGCCGCACCCGCTTGACGTTCAACTCATCCGTGAATAGATCCGCATACGTCTCAACAGCTTTCCGCTCAGATGCGTTGCCCACAGAGAATGCCGCTTCCGCCAATGGCTGGCGAACTTTGCGATTTGCTTTCTGCCGGGCCGCATGCCCAAGAGACACCAGACGCATGACCAGGTCCATATCGCGGTTCAACGATTCGTCGATCATCTCCGGCAGTACTTCAGGCCATTCCGCCAAATGTACCGACTCAGGTACGGTCTTATCCACCGAGCGGACCAGATTCTGGTAGAGTTCCTCAGCCAGGAAAGGCATGGAAGGCGCAAGTAGCTTTGCAACAGTGACCAGCGCGGTGTAAAGCGTTGAGTAGGCAGCCTGCTTATCGGTATCTGATTCCGATTTCCAGAAGCGGCGCCGGGAACGCCGTAGATACCATGTGGACAATTTTTCCACGAATCCCTCGATGGGGCGCGTGGCGTTTGGCACATCGTAATGTTCGTAGGCTTCCGTCACGTCACGGACAAGCACATTTAATTCAGATAACAACCAGCGATCCAGGTCACCGGTTGCGATCGGCAAAGTGGTCACGGTGGGTTTGTCGAGATTTGCGTAGGTCACGAAGAACGAATACACGTTCCACAACGTGAGTGTGAAACTCCGTATCACCTCGCCCACCAATTCCGAAGAGAAGCGGCGCTCGTTCCCTGGCGGAGTTGCCGTATACAGGTACCAGCGGAAAGCATCCGCACCGTGAGCATTCAACACATCCCAGGGGGCAATGATGTTCCCCTTGCTCTTCGACATCTTCTGCCCATCCCCATCGAGGATGAGCCCCAGGCAGATCACGTTTTTATAGGAGACTTCGTCGAACAGCAGGGTACTGATGGCATGCAGCGAATAGAACCAGCCGCGCGTTTGGTCCACAGCTTCGCAGATGTAATCCGCAGGAAATTGGGATTCAAACTTTTCCTTGTTCTCAAATGGATAGTGCCACTGAGCCACCGGCATCGATCCGGAGTCAAACCAGACGTCGATCAGTTCAGGCACGCGTGTCATTTTGCCGCCGCAGTCGGGGCAATCCCAGTGAACCTCATCTACATATGGGCGATGTAAGTCTAATTCACTTAGGTCGCGCCCAGCCTTCTCAGAAAGTTCTTTGATAGAACCAACACCTTCGCGATGCTGACAAGACTCACATTCCCAGATCGGCAGCGGGGTACCCCAATAGCGCTCGCGACTCAATGCCCAGTCGATGTTATTGGAGAGCCAGTTCCCAAAGCGACCTTCCCTGACATGCTCAGGTACCCAGTTGATGGTGTTATTTAAATCCACCAACCTGTCACGAAATGCACTTGTGCGGATATACCATGACTCGCGCGCGTAATACAAAAGCGGCGTGTGACATCTCCAACAGAATGGATAGGTATGGGTGTAACCCTCAGACTTAAACAGCAGGCCGCGCGCCTGCAAATCTTCGATGATGAATGGATCAGCATCTTTGACAAAGACCCCGCGCCACGGCGTCACTTCCGGGATAAAGGTCCCATCGGGCAGAACAGTCATCAGCACAGGCAAATTGTGTTCTTTTGCCATATCCATATCTTCTGCGCCGAAGGCCGGAGCCATATGTACAAGCCCGGTACCATCTTCTGTCGTGACAAAATCACCCAGCACTACAAAATACGCCGGCTTATCAGGCGGGAGAAAAGTGAAGAGCGGCTGATATTTCACACCCTTCAATTTCCTGCCCTTCAAGGTTTCAAGGACCTTTACTTCCTCATCTCCAAAGACTTTTTCAGCTAAAGACCTGGCAAGAACCAATTTTTCCTTGGTACCGTTATTGTCGCGTTCGACGATGACATAATCGACCTCGGGATGTACAGCGACCGCGACGTTCCCTGGTAATGTCCACGGCGTTGTCGTCCATACCAGCAGTGAAACGTCAGGCTGATCCACCAGCGGCATGCGGACAAACACCGAAGGATCGGTCGCTTCTTCGTAGCCGAGAGCAACTTCATGGTCAGAAAGAGGCGTGCCACAGCGCGGGCAATAAGGCACAACCTTATAGCCCTTATAGAGCAGATCCTTATCCCAGAAATTTTTCAAGATCCACCAAACCGACTCGATGTAGTCGTTAGTGTAGGTTACATAGGCATCTTCGAGATCGACCCAAAAGGCAATCCGGTCGGTGAGTCTTTCCCAATCTTGAATATAAGTAAACACCGACTTTCTGCAAAGTTCGTTGAATTTATCGATCCCGTATTCTTCGATTTGATGTTTGCTGTTAAAACCGAGTTGCTTTTCAACTTCGATCTCAACCGGCAAACCATGTGTATCCCACCCGCCGCGGCGCGAGACATGATAGCCGCGCATGATCTTATAGCGCGGAAACATATCCTTGAAGGCGCGCGCCAGCACATGGTGCACACCAGGCTTTCCATTCGCAGTCGGAGGTCCCTCGTAAAAGACATACTCCGGCGCACCCTGACGTTGCTCAACGGTCTTCTTGAAGATCTTGGTTTGCTTCCAAAATTTCAGCACACCTTCTTCCATCGAAGTGACGTTGAGTTTCGGTGATACAGGTTTGAACATAGTTAGTCTCCTAGTTTCCTAGTCACATAGCTTCGTCGTTAAAACAAAAAGGCTCATCCCAAACAGGGACGAGCGTAGCTCGCGGTACCACCCTGATTCCTGTCACATGGACAGACTCTCAGTGAACGACGTTTTCATCGTTCTGTTCCTGTAACGAAGAACAACCTCGGCTTGCTTACTCTCAGCCATCCATGGGACGAACGAATTGACGGATTTCAGCGCGCGGCTCCGAGATGATTTTCAATCGTTTTGTTGGCCTGCTCACACCTTACCAGGCTCGCTGACAACTACACCGATTTACTCGTTCTCTTCACTGCCTTTCCCGCATTCGGGATAATATTATCTTGGGGATTATGCCACAATTCAATTTGACCGTCAACAACATGCGCGGGATAATCGCGTTTATGCCCACATCATGCCTAACATTGAACTCCCTCCCCCAGGGTTTTGACTCAGAAATCATCAGCACTCCTTCGCTCAGTCTCAGTCTGCCTCGGCCTGCGAAACGCTTTTTCCGCCACGGATGGCAATCCTGGTCGCTGACGACCTGGCTTGATCTAACCAAACTGCCGCCTCCCGTCCGTGCGCCCGAATTCCGCAATAAAGACGAAGATCCGGTCTACGCGCTCGCCAGGAACCCTACTGGCGCCTGGGTGAGCGCAGTGGAGTTGGGCGACGATGATATTCTCCTGCTCGGCGCCCTGGATTTAAGCGGGCGGATTGAACTCGATGGCTGCACTCTCAAAGGCTTTTATGAAGATGGACATACAGGTCAATGGCTGGTTGCGCGTGGCAGAGAAGAGGAAACCTTTTCAAAATACGTTGGACTGCTGGAACAGAAATTCGGCGGAGGCAGATTTGAAAATGCACCGCGCCTCTGGTGCTCGTGGTATAGCCTTTACGGCTGGATTAATGAACGGGTGATCCTTCAGACACTCGACGATTTCGGCGACATGCCTTTCGATGTTTTCCAGCTCGATGATGGCTGGCAATCGAGGCATGGAGACTGGGAAGCGAACGGAAAGTTTCCGTCTGGAATGAAAAGCCTGGCGGAGAAGATTTCCGCGACCGGACGAATTCCAGGGATATGGCTGGCGCCCTTTATGGTCTCGGCCCATTCACAGTTGGCGAAAGATCATCCCGATTGGTTATTGCGCAATGACAACGGAATCCCGATCCATGCGGGAATTACGTGGAGCGGAAACCCTTACGGGCTCGATTCAAGCCATCCCGAAGTTTTGGATTGGCTGGATCAGCTCATTCGAAGGGTGCGTGCCTGGGGCTATGGGTATCTCAAGCTGGATTTTCTGTATATTGGTGCCTTGCCAGGCAAGCGCTACCAGGAGATTCCGCGCGAAATCGCTTACCGAAATGCCTTACGAGTGATCCGTCAAGCCGCGGAAGACGCCTATATTCTGGCATGTGGCGCGCCGATCATCCCCTCTCTCGGTTTATGCGATGGGCTCCGTGTGGGACCAGATGTAGCCCCCTTTTGGATCAACAAACCTTTGACCGTCTGGCTGAATAACCCCAACGACACCTCCACCCAAAATGCAATTCGGACCAGCCTGCATCGCCTCTGGTTAAGCCCGTTGGCCAACATTGACCCCGATGTGATATTCTTCCGCTCAAAGTACAATGTACTCAAACCAAGTGAAAAACAATTGCTTCAGGAACTGGGAGCCATAACAGGCTTCAAAGCCACGTCTGATTTGCCCCCCTGGTTGAATGCCTCGGAGCAGGAAATGCTTCGGGAATTTCTGGTATCAACCCATACAGTCCGGAAAATGAGCCGCTATCAGTATCAAGTGGATACACGGATTGTAAATTTCAGTTCGGCGATTCCGATCTCAGCCTCGAAAGTCAGGGTTCCAGTATGGCTGGCGAAGAATCTCGGTTTATTGAAGATTGCTGTTTTTCAGGCTCTTCCTGCCATTTGGGAAAGCAGAAGGAAACACTAATCGTTCTCGCTAATCAGCAGTATGCAATTCGAATAGAGTAATTTCAGCCGGGCAATTGAAGCGAATGGCAAGGGTATCCGTCCCCACACCACGGTTGGTGTATTGAAACATATTCCCAACTCGATAGAGGCCGCTGGGATACTTGCGCCCCGAGAGAGGCAGAATCGGAGGTCCATAAAAGGGAAGCACAACTTGACCCCCGTGTGTATGGCCCGAGATTTGCAGGTCAAATTTCCCGGTCGCCGCGCTGGTATCTGCAAAATCGGGCTCGTGAACCAGTAATATCGCGGGGCTGTTCCCGTCTAATTGAGCAAGCACATCATTTAAGCGCACCTCGCCGTGCCGAATATCATCGACTCCACACAGGTGTAGGCTTCCGCCTGCGCGCCTCAGTGTAAAAACGGTATTGGTGAGATCTGTGATCCCGCAGCGATACAACATGCCACGGATCACCCTTGAATCTGTCCAATAATCATGATTGCCAAGCACAGCAAAGGAAGGGATCGCGGCTGCCAGAGGACCCAATACTTTTATCAAGTCGTTGATCGCCTGCTTTGAAGTCTCGGTGAAGCTATGGCCCTTAAGAAAATCCCCTGTGATGAACAACACCTCTGGTCTTTGAGCGATGATCAATTCTGCGACGCGCTCAAGACGATCACGGTTCATCCAGCCGCCCATATGAATATCACTGATTTGCGCGGCCCGGAAACCTGAAAACGCCTGAGGCAATCTTTTCAGCTTGAGCTGCACCGTTTCGACCGTGAACCCCAGCGGCTTGACGAAGGGGCTTTCGCCGATGCGATTAAGTGCTCCATAAACAAGCTCAACGAATCCAACTCGCAGTATTTCGAGAAAATCTTGCTCTGTTGATTTTTCTGCCATAAAGCTACTGATAAAGCTCATCCGTCCTGGCAGCCATAATGAAATCATTTTTGTGTAGTCCGCCAATCTTATGCGACCACCAATCCACATACTGATAACCAGGAATCACAAACATTTACTAAACTGTCCTTCAATAAATTTAGAAATAGCCACAAATCACAAAACCGTATGGCTTTTACTTTTCGGTTGAGTATAACAGACAAAAAGCGCCAATCAAGACAGAGAGTATGATTTAAAGCAACTGATCCGAGTTTGCGGCCATAACGAGTGGGCAATTAAGCATTCTTGAGCAACCTGTAGCGTGGGTGAGTTGGCTTTCACCTCCTGGATTATCTCATTCCGTTGCAACGAGATTGAAATATAAATCTATTGACTCTGAGTATCATTGTCTGTATTCTGTTTTCAGAAGCGTTTATCTAGATAGGTATTTTTTCTAGAGACTCCTCTGCTGGGGAAATTCCCAACACCCGAGCTCCATTCCATCACAACTCAATTACAGCTCAATCACTCATAGGGCAGATTCCTGGTTGCAGACAGAGAGGAAACATCATGTTTGCAGCGAAACCAACGATACAAGTCGTGATCCGCCAACACCTGGTTTTCCAGATATGACATGGCGGAAATCGAGGGCACCATCAGAACCACAAGGGATCCCCGCTGGAACTGCTCGTCTTTTCTCAACGTTTTTATATATGTCAATAGATGAGCAACAGCGCCCTCGGGTCGAAACGATTATTGACGGAAGGACTGCTTGCCACCCACACGAGCTATATCTCTCAATACTTCATCATTGAGCTGACATGGATCGTAAAGGAGGATGTCATGGAACAGGCTAAGCATCATGCCATTCGGCATTTCCCACTAACCAAAGTCCGTGTGGCCTTGTATTTGTCCTCATTTCGAGGACAACTAACGGCTTTACAGAAATCTGTTATGCGTCCAACTGGACGCTTATTTCCTAGCTTGAACCTGCTCCTGATCATCGCCTTGCTCTTGCCGGCATCTGGGGTACCAACACAATCGCCTGTCCCCGTGAACCCAACCGGCGCGCGATCTGATTTGATGGCAAACGGCGAGCCCGTCCAAGGTTCGACCGCCGTGACCGTAGACCCCGTCAGCAAGAATGATATAGCGCCCGTCCAGTATACGATGATCGACCTGACCTCCACCGACAGCTTCAGCAGTGCGGCTGTTGCTATCAATAACGCAGGTCAGGTGATCGGTAATATCGGTACAACGGGTTCGGCCACTCATGCCTTTCTGTGGGCGGACGGCGTGAGGAAAGCCTTGGGCCACCTTGGTGGCGGCTACAGCACTGCCGTTGCGATCAATGAGGCTGGTCAGGTGATTGGCAGTTCCTATTACGCCGATGGTTACATTCACGCCTTCGTGTGGCAGGGTGGAGGGATGAGAGACCTGGGCACGTTGGGCGGCAAAACAAGCGCTGCTGTTGCGATCAATGAGGCTGGCCAGGTGATCGGCTGGGCACAAATAGCCAACAATGTCAATTCTCATGCCTTCTTGTGGGAGGACGGGGTGATGACCGACCTGGGCACCTTGGGCGGCAGATTCAGCTATCCTATTGCGATCAATGAGGCTGGTCAGGTGCTTGGCACTTCCGATGTCGGTGGCAGAGAACATGCCTTTCTGTGGGAGGACGGGGTGATGACTGACCTGACCCCCGCCGACAGCTCCAGTAGTGGAGCTGTTGCTATCAATGATGCTGGCCAGGTCATCGTCGCTTCCAGTCCAGTGAATAGTCCCCCCCGTCCCTTTCTATGGGAGGATGGGGTGATGACCAACCTGGGCACCTTGGGTACATACGCTGAGCCTGTTGCCATCAATCAGGCTGGTCAGGTGATTGGTAGATCCGGCCTCGCGGTCACTCTGCAGGAACATGCCTTCCTGTGGGAGGATGGGGCGATGAGAGACCTGGGCACCTTAGGCGGCTACACCGGCATTCCTGTTGCCATCAATGACGTCGGCCAGGTAATCGGCTATTCCACTAGATTGGGTAGTGAAACCATCCTTCGTGGCGTGGTGTGGCGCAACGGGATGATAACAGAGCTGGGCACGCTGGGCTTGGACTCCACCACCATTCCTGTCGCTATCAATAAGGTTGGTCAGATCGTCGGTAATTCCCCTTCAATGAAGGGTGAGCATGCCTTCGTGTGGCAAGATGGGGTGATGACTGACCTGGGCACGCTGGGCGGTTGGGCCAGCGAGGCGATTGCGATCAATGAGGCTGGTCAGGTGATTGGCTCTGCAGATCTCGCGGATGGTCGCAAGCATGCCTACCTGGCGACACCTGCCGCCAATACCAATATGGAGGACCCTTCCATCCGCTGCAGCGATGATCGTCGTCCCAACCGCAGCAGCAACGAGACTTGTCCAAATGTGCCTCCTGGCGAATCGCAATGCGTTGGGAAGCCGATCAGTGTGGTGGCCGGCAACATGTATCTTGACCAAACGGACATTGTCATTCCCATACCTGGCATTGACCTCGAATTTGTGCGAAGCTATAACAGTCAGCTTGCCTATCGAAACATCGCTGGGGGCTTCGGTCCAGGCTGGACTTATCCTTATGAACAGAATCTGTCATTTCCATCGACAGGCATCATCATGCTGCGCCGGGGGGATGGCGTCCCAGCCTATTTCCAGGACATGGATGCGGATCTCACATACGATGCCTCGGTTCCATTCACCAAGGAGAGCTGGATTGAGAAGCAGGCGGATGGAACGTATATCAGGCACCTGCGCAAAGGTGGGTACGAAACCTACGACAATGCGGGACGGCTGACAAGCCTGGTAGATGCGTTTGGAAACACCACAACTCTCGGACGAGATGGCTCCCACAGATTGACATCCATTGAAAGCCCCGGATCGCGGTCGCTCACCCTGACCTATAATGCATCCAATCGCATTGCGACCCTCTCCGGACCCGCGGGGCTCATCGCCACGTATAGCTACGATGCCTCCAAACGTCTTGAAAAAGTGACGTATGCCGATGACCGAGGCTACACATTGAGCTACGACAGTAATAATCAACTGCTCACAGTCTCCGATCTCTCCGGCAAGGTTTTAGAAACGCATACGTACTCTGGAAACAAAGCCATCACGTCAGAGATTTCTGATGGGCGCGAAAAGTACACGCTTTCGTACAAGCCGCTCCAGACCACGGTCACGGATGCCCTGGGGAACGCGACAACCTATGACTGGACGAACATTGCGGGAATGAAGCACGTCACGAAGATTACGGGACCTTGCGCTTCATGCGGCTCGGATGGGAACCAGACACAACAGTGGACTTACGATGACAGGGGCCGAGTCCTGAGCTACACCGACGGTAACGGGAATCAGACGACTTATGTTTACGATGCGAACGGCGATCTCATTTCCGAAACTGACGCGGACAAAAATACGACCACTTATACGATTGGCTCGGATGGGCGGCGAACATCCATGACGGTTAAGAGCGTGGTGAATCTGGCCCAGGACAAGGTCACACTCTATGAGTATGACCGGGGCAATCTCAAGACTCAAACCGAGCAAGGGTTGTTGGGCGATGGAACACAGCATATATATACAACATCCTACGCATATGACACGGCCGGTAACTTGACAAGTATCGATGGTCCCAGAACCGATGTGAGCGACGTCATGACCTTTGGCTACGACTCACAAACCGGAGATTTGACATCGCTCACCCAGCCCCAAGAAGGTACGACCTCGTACTCGAACTTCACACCGTTGGGTCAGCCGCAAACGGTGACCGATCCGAACGGACTCGTCACAACGTACAAATACGACCCTCAGAGGCGCATTTTAAGCACAGCCATCGGTGGTGATACAACGATTTACACTTACACACCATCCGGCAAGCTGAGTACAATCACCCTGCCACGCGGCAACAAGAGTTCCTATGTTTACGACACCTTCGACTGGCTGGTCAGCATCCGCGATCCGCTGGGCAACGCCATTCAATTCACCTATGATCTCATGGGCCAGCCCACGAAAGGGGAAATTACAGACCCCAACGGGAGCGTACAAAAATGGATGGACTTCGAATATGATGGCTTGAATCGACTCCAAAAGATCGTAAATCCCGACCGTGCTTTCACGGAGTATGGCTATGATAAAGCCGGCAATCGTACCAGCATGACCACACCACGCGGCGACACTACCACCTACAAGTATGATTCCCTGAACCGGTTACGTGTCACCATCCAGCCGGGCACCATCACGACCACCTATGGCTATGATACCCAGGATAACTTGACTTCAGTCACCGACCCTAATGATCATGTCACGACTTATTTCTACGATGATCTGGGGCGAGTCTATCGCGAGCTGTCACCCGATACGGGAACGACAACCTACACGTATGACGAGGCTGGTAATCGGATCTCGAAGACCGATGCTCGGAGCGTCACGGTGCGTTACAAGTATGATGCTCTCAATAGGCTGACCCAGATTGACTTTTCGTCTGATACTGACATCAGCTACATCTACGATACCTGCCAAAATGGGAAGGGGAGGCTCTGTCAGGTAGCGGATCAGTCTGGAACCACCAAGTACAGTTATGATATCAAAGGGCAGCTCCTGGAGGAGGACCAGACTGTCACAGGCGTGTCCGGAGTGTATGTGACGCGTTACGGCTACGATCCCAATGGCAACCTCATCTCCATGACCTATCCCAGCGGACGCAGGATCACTTATACCTTTGACATGGCTGATCGGGTGACCTCTGTCTCGACGAAACGTGTGATCTTCTTTCGCCAAATGCTGGCGCGCGATATCACCTACAAACCTTTTGGCGGCATATCCTCCTTCACCTATGGAAATGGACTCACCCGCGCGGTCAGCTACGATAATCAGTACCGGATTACTGATATCCAGTCGGGGAGCGTGCAGCATTCGACCTACGTATATGATAGCAACGGCAACATCAAGGAGATAAAGGACCCGATCGATCCTGCGCGGAATCAAGCTTACGACTACGATCCCCTGAACCGCCTGCAAGGAGCTACAGGACCCTGGGGCTCACTTGCCTGGACGTATGATGGCGTGGGCAACCGTCTTATGCAGACTGATAATACAGGTAATAGAGCTTACACCTACCAGCCTGAGAACAACCAGCTCGCTCGTATTTCGGGACCGTCGCCAACTACGTTTGAATATGACTTGAGCGGCAATACAACTTCCGAGAATACACGCCACTATGTCTATACCGAAAATGGTCGGCTGAGTCAGGCTTCGGCAGGTCCAGCAACCTTAGGAGGGTACACATATAACGCTAACGGACAGCGGGTCAAGAAAACGGCAGGCAGCGCGACGACTGTCTTCCATTATGATCAACGAGGGCAGCTTATTGCGGAGACGCGCGCCGACGGAAGTCTTGTGGGGGAGTATATCTACCTGAACGGTGAGCCGTTAGCCAAGCTTGTGGGATCAATGTTGTTCCCGACGGTGAGCTATATCCACACCGACCATTTGGGCACACCAGTGGCGATGACCAATGCAAGAAGAACGAAGGTGTGGAATATCGAAGCCGGCCCCTTTGGCGATGAGAAGACGATTACAGGAGCCGCCACGCTGAACCTGCGCTTTCCCGGCCAATACTTTGACCAGGAGACGGGGCTGCATCAGAACCGCTTTCGAGATTATCACCCGACTATTGGAAGATATCTACAGAGCGATCCATACCGATTCGGGTTCCTAACTGAAGATTCGATGGCATTAGGCGGAGGGCCGAATGCTTATCTGTATGTTAGTGAGAATCCAATAAATTATCTAGATCCACTTGGACTACAACAATGCACCAATGAACAAGCATTAAATAAGTGTGTTTCAGACTGTGTGGCGAGGAAGCGGTCTGAATTAGCTGAACCAGCATTTAGAACAGTCAAGAGCAGTGCAGGTTGGGCCCACTGTGCGGAGGGGGCAGTTCTTGTTGGCCTTCTTGGTGCGGAGATAGGTGCACTACCTGGAGCAGTTATTGGCGGGCTTCTCGGATGTGGTCTTGGGTTTCTCTATTCAGCACTCGAAGATGTTGGCATAGCTGCCGGTGAATCTTGGGCTAACCAAGAGTTGGCTCAAAACGAGTGTTTACCTGGTTGCATTGAGCAGATGACTACAAAAGGGATTGATTGCGGTTGCTCTGAGGAATAAGAGCCAAAGAATGATAGAGCGGATCCACGTCAATTCGGCAGCGACAGATCGTCACATGGAATAACCATATAGCCTGTCTGAGAGGGAATTAGCCGATGACTGGGTTAGCAATTAGCGAGAGACCTATGATGACTGGCACGGATAAACCTAGTTTCAATTACACAAGAGTATTCTATGACACAAACCCTTGTTGTTACACTTGCTGTGTTTTCTTTCAATACTTCGTGGCTAGCTGGTGTGCTCGGTAGGAATGATTCTAGCCATTGTCTACTGGAGACGAAATCCAAAAGCTTCACGATTCCCGCTCACCGCCCTGAACTACTTGCCCCACCGGCTGAAACGATTTGTAGCGACTGAAGATTTCTCAAGCAGGAGGATCCCATGTGCCCGGTTTTGTTCTATATCGGCCCGGTTCCGATTTGGTCATACGGAACCTTCATCGCCCTCGGCATGATCACGCTCTTCGCGATGGCACTGATCTCTGCGCGGCGCGACGGGCAAAGCTGGGAGCAGATTTTGCCCATAGCAATGGGAGTCATGGTGGGCGGGATATTCGGCGCGCGCCTGTCGCACCTGATCGTCGAGCCTGATAAATTCGCGCAGCTCATTGACTTCTACAGCCTGTTCCGGCCCGGCACACCGGGGAACGTGGTCGGCCTGATGGTCGGAGGGTATCTCGGCGGCCTCGCCGTGCGCAATAGCCTTGGCCTGTCCTCGCAGGGGAACTACTATGCTTCGGCGCTTGCGGCTGCCAGCGTGCTGTGGCGCATCGGCTGCGTGCTGGCCGGGGCATGTCACGGTCGAGTCACTACACTGCCTGGTGTGATCGCTCACGGGAGTCTCAGCGACAACTTGCCCCCCGTATACGACGGCCTGTTCAATCTGGCGCTCTTCATCCTGCTCTGGCGATTACAACAGCGCGTGAAACGCGACGATGCCCTGCTGTATTTGTACTTAGCCCTTTACGCCTTCTTCCGCTTCTGGCTGGAATTTATTTCCGATTACCCACCCATCGTCCTCGGCCTGACCGGTGTGCAATTGCTCTGTCTCGCAATCCTAATGTGGCAGGGAATCGCACTATGGCGAGGTCGCGCCCGAAGTGTAGGTGCCTTGCCGACTCAAGGAGGAACTGCATGAAGCGCAAAGTCTATGTCACCAAGCGTGAGCGCATGATTGATCAGATCCTAGGCTTCCTGGCGTTCCCATTGGTGAACGTCTCCCTCGGGATCGCTCTATGGATCATTGCACAGATGATCAGCTCGTCATGGTGGTTCGAGCTCAGTTCGGCTCTGCCGTGGCTCGTCAATACCGTCGTGATCGTTCTGGCTTTTCTCCTGCGCCCACAGTTGGGCGTTGGATATATAACTTTCATAGCAGTCGCAATCGTCCTGGTCACACTCCTGGGTGTTCTGTTTCTAGCGGCGTGCTTCGTAACCTTTTTTTCAGCCCTAGTCATAGCCGATCAACAGGCAAAAGCGTTGTTCGTCGTTCTCATGTTGGGCGGCCTGGTCGTTCTCGGCGCATTAGCGATCTATGTTTTTCTGTATTGGGTAAGGTCTTTCAAGAATAACTCACAGTAACCAGATCGAATGCCGAAGGTCTTAATTGCTTCCTGGATGGCTGGCTGCGATCTCATCCGTCTTGGCAGCCACAATGAAATTCTTTTTGTGTAGCCCTCCAAATTTCTGCGTCCATCAAATCACGGTTGATCTCCGGTACTCCATGGCAATCAAAAGGTGATGATCTTCTTCAGCCATTGGGCCGTCTCTGTTCATGAATTCCAAATATAGTTTTCGACAAACTTTACTGCAATTGATTGAGTCAAGTCTGGATCGATTCTTTGACATCCTTCTGGAATTCGGCTTATTAGGTCATTTCTCTACTGCCTCAATTTTGAGAAAGACTTGCAGTTGCCCCTCGTACCTGAGGGGCATGTGAGTAACCCGGTCATGAAAAGGCTGGAGCTGTACTATGTTTTGGTTGTTGTTCCTACCGCAAACGGCATAACCCAAGAAACGAACCGCGATTTGATTCTTTCCTGGTAGCTCGTATTCAGTCAGGCGAACCCTTGCAAAGTTACTAATGCGATATTGCATGTTATCGCCATTCCCTTCGACTTCATCCCAAACTGGTACGATGATATCCATCGTCTTAAGCTTATCCAGAGCATTGCGCACCGTGATCGCGTTGGCTACACCGGGTCGGCCTTGCACCCAATCACCTATGGAAACAGTGCGGTCATCCGGATCTCGAGGGTTGATGTAAGTATTGCTGTCGCCAGGCGGGTTCAGGCTGGTTACAAGGGAAGGTACGCCAGTATCGCCAGTCCAGGTCAGCCAGCCGAAATTGCCAGGCTGCATGCCATTGAAGATATCCTCGATGGTATCGCCAACTTTCGCGCCGTCAAGTGAACTGGTGTGCAGTGCAATCGGATAGAGTTCACAGGCCGGGATGGGTGTGGACGTCGGCGTCTGCGTAGCGGTCGGTGTAGCCGATGGTGTAATGGTTGGAGTCGGTGTGTCCGTTGCCGTAGGAGTAGCCGTTAGAGTTGGCGTAGGCGTATAAGTATAAGTGGCGGTGGGCGAAGGGGTATCGGTCAGAGTCGATGTCGGAGTTGGCGTTGAAGTATCTGTCGGGGTAGGCGTGCTGGTCGCCGTGGGTGTCGGCGTGGGTGTATCGGTTGGCGTCTGCGTAGCGGTTGATGTGGAAGTCAATGTCTCCGTCGGCGTGTCAGTGAGTGTCTGCGTAGCTGTCGAGGTTGGCGTATCGGTCGAGCCTTCCACATTGATCGTAACCGTATCGGTGTCGCTTAGCCGGCCATCGCTGACCGTCAACTCGAAGGTGTACGTGCCTGCCTGCGTCGGTGTGAATGTAGGCGTGATAGTATCTGCACCACTGAGGGTTACAGTAGGACCGCTAACTTGTGTCCAGGCAAACGTAAGCGTGTCACCCGGATTAGGATCAGTGGAGCCAGACCCGTCGAGAGTCACCAGTATCCCGGCTGTGGCCGTTTGATCTGGCCCGGCATCCGCTACGGGGGGCTGGTTGGAGGCGACCGTAATCTCGCCAAAGACAGCCAGGCCCGCGAGGCCGTTCTCGGTAGGCGCTTTGAAAGAAGTCAATACCTTTCCCGTCGCAATGTCGATCCGGTAGATGTTGCCTGAATTGAACCCCCCAGTCCAGAAAGAGGTGTTGTCTGGATCAAGATTCATCGCGAAGAAGTTCTCCCCAACACCTGGAATTTTATAGGTCTGAAGGGGAACACCCGTCGCGGACAGGCGGTAGAGCTGCGCCGCGCAGGCCACCATCACCTCGCTGTTTTCCCGGATACGTAGCGCGTAACAGGGACGCGTCAACCCTGTCGCAAAGTCGGGAAGCTGGGTATTGGTGCATACATTGAAGCGCTTGACCCCGCTGCCTTCTGAGGTATAAAACATCGTGCACTGGTCGGCTGCCAGGTCGATCCAGTCAATGCCTTTGGCTTCAATAGCTGGCTTAAATGTCGCCAGCAGATTGCCGGCCGCGTCAAACTTGTCAAGGTGGGATCCGGTTATACCGCCAACATAGATGTTATCCGCGGCATCCGCTACGCAGGATTCTGGGATGTAACTAAACTGGCCGCCCCAGGGATGTTGCGGTAACCGGCCCCGGTTGTTCAACTTGGTCATCGGCAACTTAGTGCTGAAGTTGGTTGCGTAGAGGTTGCCCGCAGTGTCGAAGCACATACCCGTCTGCCAGCCGTCCTTCGCCATGGTGTTCAGTACCTGGATCAGATTTCCAGTTGGGTCGTATTGGTTAATCTTGCCGGGGCCAACCCCCGCAAACACATCTCCAATCGCAAAAGGCTTGTCTACGGAGCCGTTATAGAAGGCATCTCCATCGAAGGCAACGATCACGACATTTTTGACACCTGTTGTGAAGGTCAGTTTGGCTGTTGCGACACCAGTACTATCTGTCATAGCCGACACGACCTGTTTATCCAGGCTGAAAGTGATCAGCTTGTCCACCATTGGAGTCGACGGGTCAAAGCGGTCCTCAAGTTTCGCAGTAACGGTTACTTCTCCAGCCCCGATGGGATCCAGGCCGGCGGTGAGTGACACCAAGCTGTCGCGCTTGATGACTGTTGCGGTGAGGGTATCGCTGTCCGAAGCGCCGTCCTTGTCGGTGACGGTCAGGGTGGCTGTGTAGACGCCAGGGCTGGCATAAGCGTGGGGCACTCTGGCGGAGGTACTGTCACAATCAGGCACCTGTGCGCTCTGACCATCGCCGAAATCCCATTTGCATACCAGGGAGGTGCGATCGTCCAAGCCAGGGTCAGAAACCGCTGCATAGAGAGTCCAATTTTGCCCCCAGATCACTGTCAGGTCGGGACCGGCACTGGCCGTCGGGGGCGCGTTCAAGGCGGTAACCGTCTTGGTCGCGCTCGCTGTCAGGAACTGGCTGTCGGTTACGGTGAGGGTCACCGGATGCTCTCCATTATCAGGGAAACTGGTATAGCCGGTTTGCGATGTCTGCTCAGTCGCCGTGTGTGCGAAGTGCCAGCGCCAGGCCAAGACGGGACCGGCGTCATCCGTCGAGAGGTCTCTGAAGGTGGTGTTCTGGCCTTCATTGGGTTCTGTTGGCGACCAGGTGAAATCAACTGTCGGCGGCTGCAACACCGTGTAGTTCATCGTCGCCGTGCCGCTCAGGCCGTCCTGGTTTGTGACGGTAAGATGCACTGAGTAGACGCCGGGAGCACTGAAGGTATGCATCGGATGCTGCTCAGTAGAAGTCGTTCCATCGCCGAAATCCCACGACCAGGCCCTGATAGGCACACCGCGCGGGTCGCTGGAGAAATCATCGAACGGGACCGTGGCTCCACCTAAATCTAGCGAATAAACCTGGAATCCTTTCACTTGAATGGCGGTGCCATTGTAATTGTTGCGAATGAAGAGTTGCACATATCTGGCTTCCACTGCCGGGAAGATGAACCAGTGAGACAAGCCATCACTTGGCAGTGTAGCAGTGAAGATGGTGGCAAAATCGGCGTCAGCCAGAGTGGCATTCGATACACGGATCTCGAAGTCTTTGGGCGAGTTGCCACCCAAAGGAGCTTCGAGTCTCACCCGGTCGATGAAATAGGGCGCGCCCTCGATCAGCCGAACCTTGAACCACTGGTTTGTGACTTGTCCGCTAGCAGTCTGCCAATAGGTGCTGGAGCTGAAGTCGATCGCCTTTTCGGGGCCAGTGGAGGTAGTGGCCTGTGTGGATGCAGCCATGACAAAGGCGCCCACGCTTTCATCGCGGGCAACGTTGGCCCCGTCAGGGGTCAGCACCTGGAAGGTGTTGACGCGGATGCAACAGGTGCTACTGTAGTTGTTGCGAATCAAGAGCTGTACATACCTGGCCTGGACTGGGCTGGCGAAAACAAATTCCTGCAGGTTGGTGGTTTTTGTCATCGTTCCACTGAAGACAGTGGAGAAGGCCGCGTCGTCAGCGCTGGTAGTCGAGACTCTGATCTCGAAGTCCCGCGCCGCCTCATTGCTGGCAGTCGACTGTAGGCGGACGTGATCGATCGTGTAGAGCAGTCCGCCGCCCAACTTTACCTTGAACCATTGATTCGCAGTCTGACCGCTGGCAGAGGACCAGAATGTGCCGGCGTTCTCATCGATGGCGTTTCCTGGTCCATATGTGGCGTTGGGCTGGCTCGAGAAGCCGGCAATCGTGGCCGGTGGCCCTTCGAGTAAGGAGACGATGCCGCCGTCGCGGTCGCGCGTCCAGACCTGGAAGTGACTGACGACGATGTTGGCAGTGCTGCCCCAGTTGTCCCGGACGAAGAGCTGGACATAACTGGCTTGGATGGGCGAAAATGTGAACTCGTGGACGCTGCTGTCCTGAGGAACGGTTCCGGTGAAGATAGTTGTGAAGTCGGCGTCCGCAGCGCCGGTGGTGGAGGCACGGATTTCAAAGTCTTTCAGGCTGTTGTTGGTGGCAGCACCTTTGAGTACTACCCGGTCCACCACATGCAGCGCGTTGCCCGTGAGATTGACTTTGATCCACTGGTTGGTCGTCTGCCCGTTGGCGGTGGCCCAATTACTCGAGGGGTTGTTGTCGATGGCGTTCTCTGGCCGGTACGAGGCGGTACTATTGAAGACGCTTGAATAGGCGGCAATCGTAGCCCCATCCTCCCATTGAGCCGCATTCAGCCCTTTGGCAGGTGAGAAGCGTGCCTTGGGCACTGACGCGGCATCCTTGACGGTGAGGGTGAATGCATCCTGCCCGGTCAGTTGGCCGTCCGAAGCCCGGATGGTCAGGTTTGGATAGCTGCCAGCATCGTTGAAGCCCGGAGCCAGGGACAGGGAACCTCGCCCGCCACCGTTGTCGATGAATTGGGCAAAGGCCGGCAGCCCTGAAACCGATAGCGTGATCGGTTGGCTCTCGGGGTCGGTCGCCACGATGAAGATTGTTTGCTGGGTGCCCTCGTCCATCGTCTGGTCGGGGATTGGCTCGATGCGCGGCGCGTCGTTCAGAGGCCGCACGGTGATCGACACGGCGGCAACGTTTGAGTCGAATGCCCCGTCGTTGGCTTTGAAGGTAAAAGAGTCCGGGCCGAAGTAGTCGGTGTTGGGAGTGTAAGTCAGGCTCGGCGGCGTGCCGGTCAGTTGGCCAAATGTCGGCTGAGTGACGATGGTGTATTTGAGTGGATCCGTGTCAATCGCCCTGAGAGTGATGGCAAGCGGAATGTCTTCGTCTGTAGTCACGGATTGGTCGAGCGCAATGGGCGCTCCTACAGAGGCAGTCAGGTTGAGCTGAATGTATGTGCCGGTGTGCCAGGTGGCTGTTTGATCGACTTCATACCCCAGCACTTGGAAATGGATAGTATCCCCTTCATGCCCGCCTTCAATTGCAGTTGTATCGGGTATATCGCCTGGCACGTCCAGGCGGTAGACTGACTGACCATCTGTTACGAAAGTCTTCGTTTCGGCATACTTGACGCCATTGATCCAGGCAGAGGCAACTGTCCCCTCCGGCACGTTCTGGCCCCCGAGGAGGACCGTCCCATAGAAACTGGAGGGTAGAGGCGGCGCGGCAGCCAGGACGACGGTGGTGGTTATCGTAACCAGGAATATCGCTAGAACGAATGCTGTGTTGAACCTGTTTCTCATCGTGCCTCCTCAGCCGGGAGCTGTAGGTGCTTGGGCGAACATGTAATTTCATTACCGTTTCTGGATCGAGAGGCGTTCCTCAAGACCAAATCGATCAATAACATAGTGCAGTATCCGAACCGAACCTACACGCCACTCACTATACGGCATTGATACACCGAGCCCACCTGGCTGCTGTTTCGTAGGAGGTCCGAAGTGTTGCAAAAGCCTCTCCTGAAACACTCGATATGATGCCTCGACGTGAGATTCTTCATTAATAAAATTGAAGAGTTCGATTTGGTTAAGTGAGGGTGAGTTGTGCTTCATTTCAAAGTAAAAGCCAACTTGGCACTGTACGCCACCGAGGACCTGGCAATTGGCCGTATAGTACAGTGGTGTCACTTGCCGAGGCTCACTTAGCCCCTTTGCAGCGAAAATATCCAGAACGTCCGTGACCGAAGAGCCCCAGCCTACTAGCACGTCAGGGACTTCAAATCGGAAGCCTCTTGCTAAGTTTGGGTCGCTTGTAGTCATTGGATCCTTCCTAGATAAGCCATAACTAGTGGATCTGATGTAAAAATCTGGATGCCTCCGCCTATGTTACCAAACATTGGCGCTACTTCGCCGATAACAACCTGCGTGCCTGCCGGAATGACACCGGAGTACACGTATTGGGCTGTGTTATTTGCAGGTAGTGCGAGCTCTTGGATTGCCTGGGACGATGTGGGGTATAACGTTGTTGTCCACCACTGCCCAGAGAGTACGCTGCTTGTTGCAGGGGGATATGCTGTATAGCGATACACTGTGACAGTTCTTTCCAAGCTCACTACATAGGCATGACCGGATCGGAAAGCATTATAGATCTGAGGCGAAAACGTCGCCCCGCCAGTAGCGAGCCCCACATACGCGATCATCCCGCCCCACAATACGAGATAAACAGCCGCGCCAATACCTGCACCGATCAAAAAACCTTTCGCCTCTGCCAACGCTACTTGACTGCGGGTACCTCCAGATATTGCCGTTGTCAATCCATTGAAGGCGGCGTTCAGCAGTCCCACCACCGCTGCGACAACAGCCAGCTCACTCAAACTTTGGTTGCCCGAAGGGTCGCGATTGTTCACAGGATTCGCGTTTGAGTATAGGTAACGATGCAAGCTCTGCGGGTCAAAGATGTCTCCCACCCATGGGTCCATCCCCGTAAACCGCCCAACTATTGGATCCATCCACCGTGCCCGGTTGTAATAGAACCCGATGTTGGAATCGAACGGCTCTCCCGCGAAGGCATATGGCTGTGGGTCGGTGCCAGTGTGGTTAAGCAGCTCGCCAAAAGCAGTGTAGGTGTATGTGTCGGTGACAGTCCCACTTTCATCAGTCAGGCGGCGGATCGAGCCGAGGCCATCGGCGTGGTAGAAGCGTGTCTGGCTGCCGCGGATCATAGCCAGCAAGTCATCGCCGCGCACGTAATATGCAATGAGGTTGCTATTAGCATCCGTCTCGGCCACCACCTGGCTGAGCGGGCCAGAGATGTCGACCAGGTAGTTGGTGACCGTAGTGACTCCAGCTAGCGTGGTCGTGGTCTGGACTCGGTTGCCGTCGGCGTCGTAGGCATAGGCGATCACCGTCCCATCTATCTTCTCTACCCGAGTCAAGTGGTTCTCATAGTCCCAGGTATAGCTCGCCTCGCCAGACTTGGTGATCAGGTTTCCGTGGTCGTCCCATGTGTAGGTAGTCGACCCCTCGGTCAGCAGCCGGTCGCGTTCATCGTAGCTATAGTCGATGCCGCTAGGGCCTGAACTCGTTGTCTCCTGCTCCAACCGGTTGCCTACCGGGTCATAGGTGAAAGACTTTTCATAAACCAGACCAGAAACATTGCTCACCTTTTCACCGGTCAGGCGATAGAGATCGTCGTAACTGTACTCTCTGGCAGTGCCATCTTGCTCTTCAATCTTCACCCGGTTCCCGGCTGGTCCAAGAGTGAACTTGTATGATTGGATCGTCCCGCCTGGGCCTGTGGTGGTCAGCTCTGTGAGCCGGTTAAGCGTGTCATACTTATAGTCTGTTGCCGTGCCATTGGGATAAGTAAGCGAGGTCCGGTTGCCGTTTGCATCATAGCCGTCGTCATAAACCCTGTTCTGCGGGTCGGTGACCTTGTCGAGGCGGCTGGCGTCATCGTAAAAATAGGTTGTCGTCAGGACTGCCGTGCCAATGGTGGCCGTCAGGCTGGTGCGGTCCCCATTTTTATCGTAGGTATACTCCAGCTTATGGTCGTCGGGATCTGTCAGGCTTTCCAGTTGGTCCCGCAAGTTATAGGTGTACTGGGTTGTGCCACGCGCATCGGTGACGCTGAGGCGCTGGCCGGTTGCCGTGTACGTAAAGGATACCTGGCTCCCATCTGGATACTGGCGCCGCGCCAACCGGTCGTTGAATTGCTCGTACTGGTAGGTGATCTTGAACCCGTTGAAATCTGTGTGCGTCGTCAGATTTCCGGCCGCGTCGTACGACATGCTCTCGAAATTGCCGTCCGGGAGTGTCCTTTTTGTTTGCCGGCCGAGCGCATCGTACTCGAAGCGGGTAGTATGTCCGTTTGCGTCTGTTTGCGTGATGAAATTCCCGACTTCATCGTAGGTGTACGTGGACTTTTGTTCCAGGGCATCCTCCACCTCGATGAGCTGTCCCAACGCATCGTAATCGAAGTGGGTGATTTTCCCGGCCCGGTCCGTCTCTTCGATCCGCCGGCCGAGGCTGTCGTACTTCGTAGTGCTGAAGATATTATCGGGGAAGATGGTCTTGATTCTGCGGTTGAGGGCATCGTATTCGTAACGTGTGATTTGTCCGTTCGGGTCTGTGAACGAGACTTGGTTGCCATTGGGGTCATAGCCAAATGTTGTCTCTTTGTGCAGCGGATCCGTGACCTTCGTGCGGCGTCCAGCTGCATCGTATTCATAGATGGTCTTCTTGCCGCGCCCGTCGGTTGTGCTGATGAGACGGCCAGCCGCGTCGTAGGCATTAAGAGTAAAGCTGTCATCGGGGAAGGTGGTCTGAATCAGCCGGCCCAGAGTATCGTATGTATAGTTGGTGATCCGGTCGGCGCGATCCTTAAAGGTTAGCCGTCGCCCCTCGGCATCGTAGGTCATCTCTTCCGTAGTGCTATCGGGGTAAATCGTCTTCACCAGGCGACCCAGATCATCGTACTCGAATTGAGTAGTGCGCCCAAGCTTATCGACCGTGGCACTCTGTTGGCCCAACTTGTTGTAGATCACTTTTGTCGTTGTGTTATCAGGGTCCTTGGTCTCGGTCAGCCTTCCCTGGTGGTCATAGGTAAATTTCGTCACCAGTGTCTCGACCCCGGATGGGGTCGTTCGGGTGCGTGTCTGGGTCAGCCGGTCCCCATTCGCGTCGTAGGTGTAAACCGTCTCATGGCCGAGAGCATCGATTTCCTTGGTTAGGTTGCCGGAGGCGTCATATTCAAATTTCGTGACGCCATTCAATGCATCGGTGATGGTCAACACATTTCCACGAGCGTCATAGGTATATTTCGTGACACCATCTGGATTTGTCGTCTCGGTCAGGTTGCCTTTGGCGTCGTACGTGTTAGTTGTTGTGATGTTTTGTTTCGGATCCTTGACCGTCAGAACCTGGTCACGGGTGTTGTAGGTGTACACCGTAACATTGTTCATAGGATCCGTGGTGGTCAGCAAATTATCACGAGCATCGTAGGTAAAGAACGTGGTCGGTGGTTTGGTAACGGCCGGGTCATGTGGCTCTGTCTCCGAGAGGCGATTATCCAGTGAGTCGAATGTCCGCACGATAACGTTCCCCTCGGGATCCGTTTCCCGGATCACGTTTCCGCGCACATCGTATTCGAGCAACCGCACCTGGCCTAGCCGGTCGGTGATCATTTCCTGACGGGCGTTCAGATCATGGGTGTACAGGATCTTCTTTCCGAAAGCGTCGGTGTGGCTCAGCAGCCGGCCGCTCGCGTCGTATTCATTGCGGATGGGCTGTCTGCCGAGTGCGTCATGGATATCCAATAGATAATGGGCAGTGTTATAGGTAAAAGTGGTCTTATTGTTTTCGCGGTCTGTGAAGACGGTCAGGTCGCCGGTGGCGGAGTCGTACGTGTAGGTCAGCGAATTGCCGGCTGGGTCTTTGATGGTCGTAATGCGTCCCTGCGCGTCGCGGGTGAAGGTCACACTTTTGCCTGCGGAGTGGCTAATGCCATATTGGTTGAACGTCAATACATTGCCGTTGAGGTCGGTAATGGTCTGCAAGCCATCCTTCTGGCTGACAACGAACTTACGTCCGTCCTGCAACGTGAGCTGGTAACGATTCGGGTCATACAAGTTGAAGGTGTTCTGATCGAAGAGCTGGAGCGAGCCCGGGAAATTACCGATGACCACGGCTGAATTGGTGAAGTCCAGTTGTGTAAGCGTGGCATTCGTTCCGGGTAGAGGCACGTAATTAACGTTGACAACCTGCTGTGGCGCGACCGCTTGGCACTGCGGCGCGACCGCCGCCCTAAACTTATAGATCTTGCCGTCTGGGAGAGTGATAGTGACAATGTGGTCAGGTGTCGGCTGAATGCAATATGAGAGAATCGGCCCAGGAATCACAGTCCCTTGCCATCCCATTCCGGGTGTGCCATTTTCCTGCAGGCGCATATCGGTCAGACTCAACGTCCAGCCTACTCCGAAGTCGCCAACTCGCTTGTCTCGGCTATCGTAGGTGCGGATGACCTGGATAGGCATCCCCGCCACCGGCACTTCCAGATCGATGAATGAGACAGTGAAGTTCCCCACTTTTGCCTGACCTTCAACAGTCACATCCACTGAAGCTGACATCGACTGATTGGCATAGTCCGTAGCCGTCAATTGAATTTGGTATGTTCCGTTGAGCAGCAATGTGGGATCGAAGCTGCCTAATGCAGCATTGTCGAGAGGTATAACGCCGCTGGCAAAGGGGACAAAGGTGTTATCGTCATAGGACCGGTAGGAGAGCGTCCAACTCTGTAGCAGGTCACTTCTGACTGTGCCGATCACGTCGGTGAGATAGGTAACGGTTGGAATCTCCGTTGCGGTTGATTTTGGGGAAACGATTTCGACGAAGGGTGCTGCGCCTTGGTTCGCCAGGGTAAGGGTCGTATCTTCGGTCGCCAGTATCCAATATCCCCGACCCGGCAGCATCATGTTCAGGTCATTGGCCCACTCCGGTGCAGCCACATCGTAGACTTCCCAGGGGTCGTCCTGATCGGTGGGATCATAACCAAACACGCGCGTGTACTTGCCCTCGATGGAAGACAAAACGCTGCGCACATCCCGCGCCTGTCCCAACGGGATGCCGATCAGATTCCAGCCCTTGCACAATTGGATCGTTGTGGTTGAGGGCAGACTCCCGGCGACCGGGAGTGTGGCTGCCTGATTGGTCTGGATCCACATACCTATGGTGGGGTCGATGGCCGACAGATCGTTACTGGCCGGATCCGCAGCAGGATCGTAGACCTTCCAGGGATCGGAAGAATCACAGCCGTCGTAAGCATAGACTTTCGTTATGTCTCCGGCGATACTTGATAAAACGGCGGCTGGGTCAGTATTTGGTGGCGTTTTGGGAAGCGAGATCAGGTTCCAGCCGTTCTGCAGAGGGATTTGATCTAATGATAGATTTGCATTGATCCTGTCAATGGATTCCAGTTGAGAATTCAGCAATTGTGAATTTTGCCCAGGTAGGGTATCCGCCCTTGAAATTATCGCTGCCCCGGTTGGAACGAGCAAATCGGGGATCCGGTCCTGCTCAGGGACTGGGGAAACTGGCTGTGAAAGGTTAGCTTGATTCTGCCGCTTAAGATTAAGTGATTGGAAAAGGAAGGAAGGAGTCGCTGCACCCGAAGAAGCATTTCTGTGGGTCGATATCTTTAATCCTTCAAAGAAAGTTAAGAGAGACGACTTTTGAGGAGAGGTTTCACTCGATTGGGGAAGAGTGGATTCTTGAGTGGAACTTTCGATGCCAGAGGCGTGGGCAACGATGCTGGGTCGAGGCACGCTCGCCGCAAGCAGAGACAAAACAGTCAAGAGATGAACTATCTTAACTGCTGCGATCCGAAGTACTCGTCCAATGGAATGGAGGGTAGATACGCCTGTTGTGGACATGATATCCTCTCCTTATCGATGAAGCCACGTATCCACAGTCGAGGAGCAGGCTCCTCTTATATTACTGTATGGAGATTTAAGACTACTTTACGCCGACTTAGGTTGGACTTCAAGCAGTTTACCCCGATTGCTATGACTTTGTAACAAATGACTCTGTAACATGCTGGCAGTGGAGACGGCCGCCGTGGTCGCGTAACTTGGTCTGAGCCAGTTTTCGGCATCACCCATGAGGACGAGGCGGCAAGCCTGACCGCCTTTTAGTTCTCCCGGGTGGCCAGCGCTGTCGTCAAAGCGACGACGGAATAGGCGGTGGGAAAGATCAGCCCGATAAAAGCAAAAATACCTGCCCATGTGTTGTTGGCTGCATTGTAGGGCAGAGAAACCGTCAACGTGAGCAGACCCGAGTTGATCCAGCGCGCGCAATCCAACATAATCAGCAACATGGCCAATATTAACCGCGAGCCCAGGAACAGGCGACGAAATATCACGATCACCAGGACTGTCAGGCCGGCGCCCGGAAGGATGCTCCACAGGGCAATGTGTTGGGCCTCAGTTCCCGAGTGGTGCAGGAAACTGATGATCATCGCCCAGATAGGTGTAGCGATAATTGGTTTCAACGTCAGGAATCCCGCCATGCGGCCGAGGGCAGTTTGTCTGCTCGTAAGAAGATAGAGGCCAATGGCGGCAGGAATCCAAAACGGGACAGAGAGATAGAAAATGAAGAAGAATACGAAGTAGAACAGGTCAACGAGCGTCATGGTATATCCGGGTTGCTGAAGCTAGCGGCTACGATGAAACATCACCCGACTGTCCGCATCACGGACGAGAGAAAGCCCACAAAGGTGAAACAAAGAGGGGTTTGCCAATCGCTAAACTTGCATCATGCAGCAGCAAGAGCAAACATAAGTAAGCGAAAACGCTGTCGAGCGACTTTACAAAAATGATCAAGATTGCAGTAAGTGGTAACCGGGATACCCTGGGATGCTGTTTCCAGCGCGAAAGGGATCGAATAACGGCGACGATCCATACACGCGCAAGAGGAATTATCTTGACTGAAGTGATCTGAAGTGCTCGTCCAATAGAATGAAAAGTAGATACGCCAATGGTTGACATGCTATCCTCGCCTTGTCGCTGAAACAATGTATCCACAACCGAGGAGTTTGGTATTCAGATCTTATGATTGTCCGAAGAATATATTATTACTCTACGACGGATTGACTCGCACTTCAAGTAGTTAGCCCCTGTTGCTATGACTTTGTAATACACAACTCTGTGACATGCTAGCACTGTGATTGTAGTGGTTCGTTTTCCCAGCATTGGTAAATCGCAGAGCAAAGGAATTGCTGTCGAGCCCAGCAATGTACAAAGATGATGTTCCTTTTCTTGCAGGAAATTACGGAAGATGGCAAAGGGAATGGATCGAAGTTACGAATCTACCAATTCATCTGTCTTGGCAGCCATGATGAAATCGTTTTTGTGCAAGCCACCGATCTTATGCGTCCACCAGTCAACATACTGATAGCCAGGAATCACAAACATTTGGTAAAGCGTCCTTCTCCAAATTTGGTAATAAACGGCAATCACAATACCCGATTACTTTTACTTGCCGGTTGAGTATATCAGACAAAAAGCGCAAATCCCTGCGAAACGCATGATTTACGGCAACTAATCTGCTTTCACAGGTTAGCCAGCTGCACATGGTCTGCTTATAAAGGACGAGTGGACGAAACTATTCGCACACATCTTTATGGGCATTGGTTTTGAGATACGGTGCTGATCTAGCCTAACTAGTTTGTCCCTCACGGCTGTTCAACTGCTCGAAATTCTCAACTCTCGATTTAATCCCATCCAGGATGGTCCGTTCAAACACTGCGTCTCCAGTCCCGAAAACGAGCCGTGCAATGGTTTTGAGCCGAGCAGGTCCCAGCTCGGCCCGTACTCGGATCAACAGTCGCGATCGTCCTTTATTGATCGGATGGATATAGAACACCCAACTGGTAATCCCGTAGA
This sequence comes from Anaerolineales bacterium, assembly GCA_035298105.1. Taxonomy (GTDB): domain Bacteria; phylum Chloroflexota; class Anaerolineae; order Anaerolineales; family Villigracilaceae; genus Defluviilinea. The sequence continues at coordinate 50,731 of DATGYJ010000207.1, forward strand.
TCTTTTTCGGCCTTGTAAGCTGCGGGTCGAACTCGATCCCTTCGAGAAAATCCCTCGCCGAAAAGAGAACGATGGCTCTCTGATCGTAGACCTCCCGAACCCGCCAGGCACCCTTGTTCTCTGTACACTGATCCAAAGCGTCCCCATCCATCAAAACATCGCTTACTTTTAGGCTTTGCCACTCTGGATGGATCGTCCAAGGGCTGACATCTTTCTCGTACTCGGGAAACGCGTGCATCGGTGACCAGGAATACCATAACGCCCGCCGATACCCCATCTGGAGCAGCCAGGGCCAGATCCTCTCTGCACGAGTTTCAATTGTGATGCCGTAGGTTGCGCCCGCATTTGGCCTGGGTACGAGCTCGTCACCAGGGAATGCCATTTTCCGCTCGACGCTGGTCGCTCGATAAGTTAATAGTCGAGGGTGCAGCAGGCCATAACCCATCATCCCCAGGTTTTCCGCCCACATGTTAAATCGCATGACCTTGACGAAACGTGGTTCAGTCGGGCTTGGGCTTCCCAGGACGATCAATAACGCCAGGAAGAAAACGACTGAAAATGCAAACAGTATCAGCAGTGCCCAGAATATGATGTTCATGCTTTGCTCCTGTCCTTGCTCCCCACGAAGCGCTTTCAAACCCCTCTGTGCATCCCTCGTCTGAAACGGATGGCAAGAAGGATGGTCAGGGCCGGGAAGATGAGCGCCCAGAGGGACAAGCCACACAGCACGGCGACTGTGGGGATTTCCAGTGGATAGGCTATCATGCCTCCAATCCCAAGCACGCCGTTGACAATGAAGAGGGCACGGATCCAGCACTCGAGGGGGCCTCCGAAGAAAGCAAAGGCTGCGAAGAGTGTCGACAGACCCATAAAGCCGTAGCCGAGTGTCTCCAGCGGCCAGAAGAAGGAATGGGGATTGCCGAGCACGAAGAGGCCAAGTGTTGGCTCCTCACCGCTCATCAGGTTATAGCGCACCACCGTGAACTGCGAGTAGTATTGGAACCCGAGCATGGCGACCGCAATGCTGGCAAACGCGACACCAAGCATGCTATAGGCCTTGCGGCCAGGCGGAGACGAGTAATGGACGGCTGCCATCATCGGAAGGAATGGAATCACAACGAGGAATCCTGGGATCATGGATGCGATCTGGAAGAAGTCGAAGGTCGAAGCATAGGATTCGATTCCCTGCCAAGGCAGGATTGGATAGAGAAACCATGATGGAATCATCAAAATAGAAGAGAGGACGTTGAAGATAATGACGAGGACTGCTGACCAGAAGCCCAGCGCCAGGGTAACAGCAGCGGACGAAGTCGTGTTCTTGTCAAGAGTCAGCTGAGCCATTGTGTAAGCTCCTTCCCGAAACAGATTAGCAGTTATCGTGTTTTTCAGGCTGGGACTTCAGCCCGATCACGCGGGATACTAGCTTCCTTTTGCCTAGAGATGCGCTTGCCCCAGGGCTTGAACACCGAAATAACAAGGATCCCAATCAGCATGAACACCTGGAGAGAGCCAATGAGGGTGAACAGGGAGCGGATCAGATCATAAGAGGCATCCATCCTGACTGTATTTTCCAGTTGGCCCGAGAGTTTCACCATTTGCATCTGCCAGGGGCCAAGCAATACAGTCCCGACCAGGATGGCGCTGAACGTAAGAATCGCTTTGACAATGATC
>DATGYJ010000208.1:0-2338 GCA_035298105.1 Anaerolineales bacterium
ATATCAACCGACTCATCGGTTCTGATCTTATTCACATAATATTTCACCATCTCACGGCGACCACCGCGATCCGGCTTATTTACCACAACCGTCCGGTCAAAGCGACCGGGACGCGTCAACGCCGGGTCAAGCACATCCGGGCGGTTGGTGGAACCCATAAACAGGATATGCCAATCACGCGGCGGGACGGGCTTCCTGCGCAGTTGATACCAGCGGGCGCGTAACTTCTCCCAGCGAGACATTTCATTAATGCCGTCCATTTCGTAAAGCAGGCGAGTGAGAGCGCCGGTGCCAGCCCCCATCATTCCGCCCATGCCCATGCCCATCCCCATACCGCCCTGACCGCCCATCACACCGCCGCGTGACATACCCACTGCGTCGATTTCATCAATGTATGCAATACAGGCTCCATACTCGCGCGCCAGCTTGCGGGCCTGACCGATGAAGCGGATCATCTTGAGTACATCCACACCCATGAACATGGCACGGAAGCCGGAGCCTTCAATCGATATAAAAGCGATCCCTGCTTCACCCGCCATGGCTTTTGCCAGGAGCGTTTTACCGGTGCCCGGTTCTCCATAAAGTAATAAACCATTGATGAATTGTCCACCCATTTTCTGGAACTGGCCTCGATCTGAAAGCAGGGAGATCCATTGGCGCACCATCTTGATCAGATTGGGCTGACCTTTGTAGTCATCAAAGGTCACCTGTTTCGGATCGCCAGGGCGGATGGTCTCTACGCGTGATTGCGCCATGAACCAGAAGATCGCCACAAACTGGATCACAACGAAGGCGATCGCAAAGACGATCCGGAGAGCCAGGCTCAGCACAACCAGGATGATGTTCAGAACTTCAGGGCTAATGATCGCCCAGAAAATGAGTCCGTTAAATGCAGCCCAGCCCAGGATCCCAAAGAAGAAGCGGGTCGGTTTCCCGGAAGCCGCCCAAATAAAAACTCGCAATTGAATATAAAGGAATAATAATGCGAGGATGATATAACCAACGATAATCAAACCATTGAAGATCACGATGCGCGCAGGGGTCGAAACAATTGCCGCCGAGATCAGTACATTGACCACCGCCCATACAAACAACCCTATCAGCGTCCACAAGCGCCAGGCACGGATATTGCTAAGCACGTATCCGAGCGCGCCCAGTGAAAGCGGATTCAGCCACCAGGCAACGGCAATCCCAATTGTCAGGATCGACGCGCGGCTCGAGCGCGAAGCGTTCGTGGTCAAAAACCAGATGACAGGAGCAGAAACAAGAAGAGTGAGGAATAAACCAAGCAGCCAGCCAATTGCCCCATAAAGATCTGTGGAGGCTCTCGAGAGAGAAGCCATCCGGGCCTTTTTTCCGCCCTGATCGTTGTGAATTGGCACCAGCTTGCCATCGGCGCCCTGTGGAGATAATTCGGTCGTAGCCATAAGTCACCTCATAAACTATCAATAAACGGTTTCAAAAGAGTGTACCTTAAAAAAGTTAAGGGTACAATGCAAAGAGTAAACTCTTATTCATTCTTAATACGATAACTCGCTCCAAATTCTGGAGTGTCCCATCGGTTGAATTCTTACATCCGGAGGCGGCGGCCAATGTTACAGTTTCGTTCCGCGGCGCTCGGATCAAGCGGAGGCTGTAAGAGGTGAACAGGAAGACTCAGTCGCTCGCCCGGCGCGTATCGCAACCCGAGATAAAGGATATTTCATGGATTCAAATCGTCAACAATGGAACCAGGGACATCAAAAACCGAATCGTGCTCTTTCATCCGGCGATCATCGCAAAGCGATCGAGCTTTTTCTGCACCAGCACGCCACGGTCCACCCGGCATAGCTTCCTGCATCTGAATGAAATAACAACCGTCCCGAAGGTTCTGGGCATCCAACATAAAGTAAGCATATTCACAAGGGTTTGCCACGCTCACTAGCAATTTCAGCGACAACCTTCGGGACGTTTTACCGAATTTGAATCTAAAAACTCATTAGGTCAGCCGATATTCGTGATTCGGTCTTCAGGGGGCGGGCAAAGCAAATGTCCCCGGTCCATACAATCACTCAAAATGCCCAGGCCATATTTGGGGGTCATTTTGGCTCAAAGAGATGAGCGAAGGATCCTCGAAGGATGACCGAAGGAATAGCGAAGGAATATTTTCGAAAAAACGCTGGTTACACGCCTTTTTATACCCCCATATGTGGGGGCTAGTATCGCATATGCGCTAACTTAGTGGGGGGATAATGAAAAAAAAGAACCTCTTTGGTAAGATTTAGTTGGTGAGAACAAATCCAAAACCAAGGAGGTTCAAATAAGTCTAACATGGAAACGAGGGTGTTGCCAAAGGAGC
>DATGYJ010000209.1:0-21856 GCA_035298105.1 Anaerolineales bacterium
GGCACGAAAACATTGACCGGCATTGGGATCGGTTCAACCGGTCCGCTGGATCCCATTCAGGGCACTATACATAATCCATTCACACTGCCGACCTGGGACAACGTCCCGATCGTCGAATGGTTGCAAAGGGCCTTTCATGTGCCTGTGACACTGGAGAACGATGCAGATGCAGCGGCACTCGGCGAGTACTGGCAAGGTGCAGGGCGTGGTGCAAAACGTCTTTATGCCGTTACGGTTGGGACCGGAATAGGAACCGCCCTTATCCTGGAGGGCCAAATCTATCGTGGGCTGGATGGCTCGCATCCGGAAGGCGGCCACATGGTTCTCGATCCTTCAGGTCCGCTGTGTTATTGCAGGATGCGCGGCTGTTGGGAAAGCTTGTGTGCCGGACCTGCGATTGAACGCCAGGCACGTGAAGCAGACCTGAGCGGTTCATCCCTGCTTGAGCTGGTCGGCGGAGAGCCTCAAAAGATTACTGCCCGCCTGGTTTTTGAGGCTGCTCGTACCGGAGATATAGTTGCCTGCGCTATCGTCGAAAGAGTGGTTGAATACTTTGCACAGGGTATTTTGAACATTGCTATTCTTTTTGTCCCCGATGTGATCGTGCTCAGTGGCGGCGTGATGGGCAGTATCGACCTGTTCATGCCCCGCCTTCAACAAATGCTGCAGGCCTATACAGAAATGGTCCCGGCACATCGTATCCGGATTGCACCTGCAGGACTTGGTTATTACGCTGGTTTATACGGCAGCGCTTATACTATTCTGGGTAAAACTCTATGACAAACAATCCTTACATCCTCGATATCCTCAGTCAGCCACAGGTACTGCGGACTGCACTCGAGGGCTTTGACCCTGCTCCCTTGGAGCATCTCAGCGCTGCCATCCAGCGCGGCGACTTCGACCGCATCGTGCTCACCGGCATGGGCGGCTCGCTTTACGCTTCCTATCCGGCATGGTTAGCTCTTGCTAATGCGGGGTTACCCGCCATGTGGGTGGATACCGCCGAATTGATCCATCACGTGCCCGGCCTCATTACTCCACGGACATTGTTATGGCTTTTCTCGCAATCCGGTAAGAGTGCGGAAATCGTTTCTGCGCTGGACTTCGAGCGGTTGCGGCGTCCGGAGGCCTTGCTCGCTACGGTGAATGATCTCGATTCGCCTCTGGCAAAAGCGACCGAAAAGTTTGATGGGCCTTCGGCGCGCGTGTCGATCAACGCAATTGTTGAAAAGACAGTCTCCACCCGTACCTACACCAACACACTGGCGGTCGGTCAGCTTGCGGCGCTGGCTTTGCTCCACGGAGATGTGAGGTCTGCTCTCTCGACGCTGAAGCAAACTGCAAATGCTATGTCAGATTACCTGGTTCATTGGGAAGATCGTGTCGCGGGGCTTGCCAAACAGATCGGCTTTCCCAGGCGTCTTGCCATTCTGGGGCGCGGCGCCTCTATGTCCGCTGTGTATACGGGATCATTGATCCTGGGGGAAGCCGCCAAATATTCCGCGACGCCATTCCAGGCAGCGGAATTCCGGCATGGACCTCTGGAATTGGTCAACCCTGACCTGACGGTTCTGCTCTTCGCCGGTCCCACCGAGACACGTGATCTGAACCTGCGCCTGTTCAAAGACTTGCGCGGCTACGATGCCAAAGCCTTCTGGATCGGTTCGGGGGTTGACGAGTGGCAGATCGATTTGCCAGAGGTGCCCGCCGTTGGAATGCCGCTGATGGAAATTCTGCCGATGCAGTTGCTAAGCATTCATTTTGCGAGGCAGATCGGCGTGGAGCCCGGGCATTTCTTCCGGACGGGAAAGATTACGTTGGCGGAGTAAGCCTTTTTCACCATCAAGTTGAAGAGCCGTCACGCCAAAAGCGTGACCTACGTCTGAACCGATTATGTAGGTCACATTTCCAACGTGACTAAGGAACTACTAAAATGGATTACGAAACCTTCAATCAGCTTGTTTTTGGATTTTTCATCATACTGGCTTTAATACTTTTTTATCAAAGTTATGTTAATCTCATAAAAAAGCAGCTTACAAAATTCTGCTTAGATGCGTTACTTTTGGCCTACCTTCGGGTCCGCCAGGGAGAGAAATCTCTTAAGAGAGCCAAAAAGCTGTTGATTAATGAGCCGAACAGGTTACGAACTCTTGGGATATTTGCATTCGTCGGTGGAATTGCAGCCATGTACCAAGCCATTGCTTGGTACATTAAATATCTCCAATGAGAAATCACTGCATTAGTGATGTCACGCTACCTTCATCACCTTTATCAGAGTGATACGTAAGGGCGCTCCGCAGAAAGCCTGACTTATGGGTTCTGGCTGGCGCACGGTCTTAATACTCCTGGAAGCAATTTGATCAGTATTGATATAAAACCATGGAGACCTGCCGGTCATATTGCGGCGGGGTCGGGCCCTTTACACCCTTATCAGGGCGCTTCGCAGGGGTGCTTTGCACACCTGCCCTGACGGGCGGTGCCAGGGAAGACCTACGCCGAGCGGTGCTCCCACCTGCCTGCGACTCCCGCATATCGAATCACGAATACCGATTTGTCGGTCGATTAGATCGCCAGTCCTTTGAATTGACTCATGTACAGGTGATGGAAAAATCCCTGTGCTTCCAGTAATTGCTGGTGCGTGCCCTGCTCGACGATTTCACCGTCGTTGATCACGATCACGTTGTCTGCGTCGCGGATCGTAGAGAGCCGGTGTGCAATCACAAAGCTGGTCCGGCCCTCCATCAGGCGCAATAAGGCTTTCTGGATGCGCGCTTCGGTGCGTGTGTCTACGCTGGAGGTGGCTTCATCGAGGATCAGGATGCTCGGGTCTGCCAGGATGGCACGGGCAATGGACAGCAATTGGCGCTGTCCCTGGCTGAGATTGCTGGCGCGCTCCGAGAGCCTGGTCTGGTAGCCCTGCGGCAGCTGGCGGATGAAGTGGTCGGCGTCTGCCAGTTTGGCGGCTTCGATGCACTCTTCATCGGTCGCATCCAGGCGACCATAGCGGATATTCTCCATCACCGTATCGGCGAACAGGAAGGTATCCTGCAAGACGATGCCCAACTTCTGCCGCAGGTCGGCCTTGGAGACGTCCCGGATGTCGCGACCGTCGATGGTGATCCTGCCCTCGTTGATCTCATAAAAACGCGTCAACAGATTGATAATCGTCGTCTTGCCCGCGCCGGTTGGACCTACCAGCGCAATGGTCTGCCCGGCTTTTGCTTCGAGAGTCATATTTTTGATGATCGGCTTATCGGGGGAGTAACCGAAGCGGACGTTCTCGAAGCGGACCTCCCCTTTGACAGGAACAGGCAGCGGGGCATCTGAGGCGTCATCCACTTCCCCTTGCGTATCGATGATCTCGAAGACACGTTCCGCACCTGCCAACGCCGCCTGGATCGAGTTGTACATATTCGCCAGCTGGCGCAGCGGCTGGATGAAGTTCTGGGCATAGGCAATGAACGTCGCGATCATGCCAACCGTCACCAGATCCTTCAGAGCCAGGTAGCCGCCCAGACCTACCAGGACGATGACAAAGAAGTTGCCAAGCACATTGGTCAGCGGCATGAGCATCAGGGCATAAGTATTGGCATACACGCCGGCCTTGTACACCTTTTGATTGCTGAGGCGAAAACGCTCGATCGCCAGATCGCTGCGCCGGAATGCCTTGACCACGCGCTGGCCGCTGATCGATTCCTCCATCACGCCGTTGATCTCACCCAGTTCCCTTTGCAGATCGCGGAATCCCTTGCGGGTATAGCGTGCCACGAACTGCGTAAACCAGAACATAATGGGCACGACCAACAGAGACGCCAGCGCCAGCCAGACGTTGAGCACGAACATGGCGATCAAAATGCCGATCAGCGAAAGCACACTTGCCACCAGCGAGACAACGTTTTGTGAGACAGCCTGGTTGATGGCATCGATGTCATTGGTCAGGCGGCTCATCAGCTCACCGGCTGTGTGGCTATCAAAGAAGGCAATAGACAGCTTCTGGATATGCCCGAAGAGATCGCGTCTCAGACGGCGTAGCGCATCCTGTGAGATGCGAGCCATGATCCAACTGGAGGCGGCCTGGAATCCGTTATCGAAGAGATAGACGATCAGAAGCAGGATCGCCAGCCCGGATAAGCCATTGATCTGGCGGGTGGAGATGTATCGATCAATAGCTCGCCCGATCAAGTATGGCTCGAGCAGCCCAAGCAAAATGTAGGCCAACACAAAAACCAGAACCAAGGCCAGCGCCGGCTTGTATCGACTGAGATAGAGCGCCAGTCGTATCAAGGCGCGGCGTGGATCGCTGGCCTTTTCGATTTTGCCCGGGCGCGTGCCCCCGCGCGCTAAGTGAGCACGGACATCAGGAGTAGGACGGTCGTTCGCCGGGGTATTGCTCATGCTTCCACCTCCAGCTTGACGCCCTGCCCTAATTGCGACTCATAAATTTCCTGATAGACCGGGCTGGATTGCATAAGTTCGCTATGAGTGCCTTGCGCCACGATTTTTCCCTGATCTACCACCACGATCTTATCGGCGTGCAGGACAGTACTGATCCGTTGTGCCACCACAAAGATGGTGCTGGCGTGCATCCATTCTTTCATCACATCCTGGATTTTCGTCTCGGTCTCTACATCCACCGAACTCGTGCTGTCGTCGAGGATCAAAATCGCTGGCTTAAGCAAGAGCGCACGCGCAATGGCAATGCGTTGTTTCTGCCCGCCTGAAAGGTTCACACCGCGCTCTTCCACGCGCGTGTCGTATCCATTGGGAAGGGTCATAATGAAGGTGTGCACCTGAGCGGCTTTTGCGGCCGCGATAACTTCCTCCTCACTGGCTTCAGGTTTCCCATAGCGAATGTTGTCACGGACGGTTCCTGAGAACAACACCGTCTCCTGCGGCACGATGCCTACCTCTGACAGCAGGTCACTCTCTTTCACCTGGCGAATGTCCACTCCATTCCACGTGACCTTTCCTGAGGCAACGCTGTAAAAGCGCGGCACGAGATTGACAATGGAAGACTTGCCTGCGCCCGTCGCACCTAAAATGGCAATCATTTGACCAGGCTCCGCGACCAGATCCACATCGTTCAAAACCAGACGGTTGTCCGCTCCGTTATAGTGAAAGCCCACTCCCTCCAGAACGACCCGTTCCCTGCCTCTCGCCGGCAACGGCAGCGGATGAGGTACATCCTGCACTTCCGGAACGGTATCCAGCACTTCGTTGATGCGCTCTGCCGAAGCGGTAGCAGCCGCAGCCACATTTGCCAGCATCACCATGATCCCGAGCGGCCCCATCGTGGTCTGCAGATAATTGATGAACGCCACGATCTTGCCTACGGAGACGCCGCCACCCGCCGACTGGATCCCGCCCGCCCAAATGACGATCACGATGCCGAGATTGACAAAGATACTCATGGCCGGGAACAGCGTTGCCATGAAGCGCATCACGCGGATATTACGATCGGTGAAATCTTCGTTCGCCTCCGCAAAGCGTTCACTTTCATAGTCCGCCCGCACAAATGCCTTGACCAAACGGACCCCGGCAATGTTTTCCTGCAAGACCATATTGAGCCGGTCCAGCTTCTTTTGGACGGTCAGGAACAGCGGACCCATGCGCGAGACAAAGAACACGATCACGGCAGAAGTCCCCAACAACACCGGCAAGATCATCAATGCCAGGTGACTATCGGTAACGAACATCAGGATCAGACTGCCGATCATCAACAAAGGCGCTCGAGTGCCTATACGCAGCGAGACCTGGACCAGTCGCTGGAAGGCAGTTGTATCACTGGAAAGGCGGACCATGAGCTGACCTGTGTTGAGATGGTCAAGGTTGCCAAAAGAAAAGGATTGGATCTTGAGAAAGAGAGCTTCGCGCAGATCACGCGCCACGCTCTCCCCTACCTGAATGGATAGCAGGTTGTTTCCAACGGCAAACAATGTTTGCAGCGCCGAGATGACCAGCATGATGATCGTCGTCACGAGCACGACGCGCATATCCCGGGCGTTGATCCCTTGATCGATAATGCGCTGGATTAAACGTGGAATGGACAGGTCCATCAGCACGACTGCGATCAAAAATACCAGCGAAACCAAGCTGCGCCGCCAATAAGGTTTTACGAAAAGTAATAGCTTTCGAATATGGTTCATAATTTTTCAGTATTCGCACTGAGTGAAGGATTCTCCGCGCTGAGCGGAACGCAGTGCAGTCGAAGCGCAATTTGTAAGAAACACTGCGTCTCGACTGCGACCTTCGGTCTCCGCTCGACGCGAGGTTTCTACTTCAACATTTTTTTCAGGGACTCCATGGCCTGGGCAATCGTGTCCAGTTCATGCGCGCTCAAGTTGCACATGCGCTCCTTCATCCAGGCTCGGGTTTCCTGAAAGACTGTGTCCAGCAAATCATTGCCCGCTCCGGTCAACGCTAATTCCACAAAACGCCGGTCCTGTGTGCTTTGGACGCGCGTCAGCAATCCTTTTTTCACCAGGATTTCCACCGCCTGGCTGATAGCAGGGCGGCTGATATTCTTGGCGGTCGCCAGCTCGCTCATTGTGCCTATGCCGCGGCGTACATGGCGCAGGATGTGAAATTGCTCCACACTGATCTCAAATTTTTCGGTAGCTGCCGCGCGAATATGGGTACGGATCAGCCCCCATAGCGGCGGCACCGTTTCCCAAAAGCGGTCAATCGCCTGATTTCGTAAACGTTCAGTAGTGATCATCATTTTCCTTCTCACAGGATAATTAATATTATTAATAGTTAAGTGTTGAAACTATTTTACTGATCTCCCCCTAAATCGTCAAGCTGTTTTAAACACAATTAATAGATCGCTAATATCGAATTTATTCTGTCTGAACCTGTCCCTCTCGACAGTTCGCCTGTGATGGATATCTCAATGTTCCTGATTTCCCTCGTGTTTCCCTCGCCGATCCTGTACTAATCCTGTACTGATCCTGTACTCATCCTGTAGTCCTCTTTCGTCTGTCATTCACTCTAATTAGCCGGGAGATTAGGAACTTCGATCTCATAATAATCCCCCGCTCAACTCGAACCTCGTGGCGCCCCCGTATTGTGGTTTGGAATTTAGTCACTCCGTGTCAGGAATTAATCTCCTGAAAGCGCTACTAGAGCCGCCAGTCCGGGAATGACCACTTCCGCTTCCTGGAGAGTAGACGCACTCCCAATGCCGACTGTTCCCATGCCTGCACGGTGCGCGGCCTGAATGCCAGCTTCCGCATCCTCGAAGACAACACATTCAACCGGGGAGATGCCCAGCTCCTCGGCGGCGCGCAGGAATACCTCCGGGTCAGGCTTGGCTTGGGAGACCTTGTTGCCATCGACGATCACATCGAAGAGCCCGGCAATGCCCAGGCGTTCCAGGATAAGCGGAGCATTTTTCGAGGCGGAGCCAAGCGCCGTTTTGATCCCTTTGAGGCGGATCCGATGCAGGTATTCAACTGCGCCTGGCAGAAGCTCGGAGGCGTCCATATGACGGATGTAGTCCACGTACCATTCGTTTTTCTGCGCCGCCATTTTGGATTTGGTCGCCTCGTCAACGCTGAGTCCCCCGATTTCGAGCAGGATTGCGAGGGACTGACCACGGCTGACACCTTTCAGCCGTTCATTATCGACCGGCGTGAAGTCAAAGCCGTGTGCTTTGGCAAGTCGTTTCCAGGCCAGGTAGTGATATTTGGCGGTATCGACAATGACTCCGTCGAGATCAAAGATGGCGGCGCGCATTTCTCGAATCATGAATGATTTCCTTTTGACAAATTTAGTAACTCATGTAACGCAGGCAAAGGACATTTACCACAGAGAACACAGAGTCCACAGAGATTTTTAGAGAGTTTTCTCCGTGCTCTCCCCTGGCATCGCCCGTGATTTGCCATGCAAATCAGGCGGTGTGTGCGCTCGGTGGTGAAACCGCCTAAGGTGAGTCAATAAAGCGCAAGTTTATGTTTGGAATCGGATAGCGTCGCCGTGGCGACACCTGCCGTCCAATATTGCAGGAGCAAGCCCCGCGGGCAGCCCTGGACTCTATATATTGTTGTCAACAAGATTCGCAGCGGCAAGCCGCTGGACTCCAAAAGCAGCCGCACTCCAAAGTGCATTACTTGATGGATATCATAAGTGCGCCGGCCGGCGGCAAAGCATAATTTTGTCCAGCGATGGAAAGTGGTAAAGATGTCTCACGCGGTCTAAACGCCTCGACCGTAACGCACCGGTGACTAATCGTAAATCGTAATTTTTGTCCACGAAATAAAATAGAGAGTTTGACCTGGGTCCAGTGCGCGGGTAAGCGCGGATTGACCGAGATGCCCTGCTCTGAAATATGGATGCCGCACAAGCCGAAAACCGCAGACATCCACGCGCCCCCATTGCCAGCGGGATGCGTGCCGCCGATGTAAAGCGTACCGACGTATTCTTTCCCTTCGCCCGTTAAGTCGATCGTGGCAGTCTTCATGAAGTACTTGTAGGCCCAGTCCACTTTACCGATCTGGGAGGCGATCAGCGAGTACGAACAGGCACTTAAGCTGGAGCCGTGTTCGGTGCGCGGTTCATAGTATTCCCAATTGGCAGATTTGGTCTCGAGCGAATAGGCGTCTTCAAAAAGATAGAGGGCCAAAATCACATCCGCCTGTTTGATGATCTGGGTCGTGGTCGCGAGACCATTTCCCCCGCCCAGATATTCATGCGGGTGAAGTTTTCGTTCGAGCAGCGCTTTGATCGGGACATTTTCCAGCGTGAGATAACCGTCGAACTGCGGGATGACTGTACCGGATGAGTCCGCATCAGGGCGATAGAGCTGCTGCGCCATTTCAGAGATCAGACTCAGATCACATTCGAAATCGAGCCGATCGATCAATTCACAATATTCTTCCGGGAAACTGTTCTGCAAATGTGCGGCGACCAGACGACAGACCTCGAACGTATGCGCCACCAGCCGGTTCGTGAACGCATTATTGTGAACACGCTCATGATATTCATCTGGACCCGTGACATCGAGAATCTCATAACGATGCTTGTCGGGGTTGAAGTAGATGTAGGAAAGAAAAAATCGTGCGCACTCAAATACCACTTCCGCGCCACCCTCCCGCCAAATGGAAGCATCGCCAGTGGAGGTAAAGTATTTCCAGAAGGCGTAGGCAATATCGGCGCTGATATGAACCTGCTTGTCACGAAAATAGGTGCGCATGGGACGATTGGTAAAGACATCCGTCACGTTGAACAGGGTACAGGCGTCGTCGCCGGTATCCTGGCTCTCCCAGGCATAGAACGCGCCGCGATATCCATATTCTTTGGCTTTCCGGCGCGCACCCTCCAGCGTATGATAACGATAGAGCAGCAGGTTGCGGGCGATGACTGGAAAGACATGCGTAAAAAACGGCAGGATGAAAATTTCCGTGTCCCAAAAAATAGCCCCTTTGTACATCTGGCCCGACATGCCACGCGCAGGAATGGAGGCAGTCGCTGTGTGCATGGGCACGATCGCGAGCAAGTGATAGATGCTGAAGCGCAGGGCTTGCTGCGCTTCAGCATCCCCTTCGATCTGAATATCGCAGTCTGCCCAGCGTGCGGACCAAAGCCGGGTGTGTTCGGAGAGCAGGCTCTCAAAACCTGTCACCCTGGCTTGCCGGCACAGGGTATAGCTATCGCTAAGTGGATCTTCCGATTCCAGCCCGGTGCAATGGGCAATAAACTTATGAAATGTAAAACCGTTCTGGATATCCACTTGATTCAATTTATGGAGGCTCTTATAGTTATCGGTAAGGCTATCATCTGTTAAGAATTGCCCGGTATCCCCGAAGCTGATCACCTCGGACACAGCCAGCGGGATGGCATTCTCGTGAGTAAGCGCGCAGACTGAAATCACGCCATTATGTTCGCTCGGCGTAATTTCGCGCAAGTGGGGTCCATTGAGATCCCAGACCTCTCCATCAATCCCGGTATAAATGTCAACAACACACTCGCGGTCCGCCCGGATTGAATACTCCATGCAGATCAAGTGGCGGCGTGCCAGGCTCGCAAACCGCCTGGAACGAATCACGATGCGGATACCATCGACGGTCTCGAGGGTGGTGGCGCGCTCATGGATGGCGTTTTGAATATCCAGCGTTTGGATGTGATCCACGACTTTACTCGTCAGGGTGTGCAGCACATCACCTTGATACACCACCTGCACAAAACATCCGTTGGGCAGGTTAACAGGCTCGCGCCACCCATCGCCGACCTTATCATATAAACCGGAGACAATCGTAGCAGTTTTCTGCTCCTTGCTAAACTCATCCAGTGTGCCGCGATAGCCAATATAGCCATTACCAATCAATAGCTTATTGCCCTGACGGTCGACGTCTTTGGGAGTGAGTTGGTTTGCTTCGACAATTTTCCAGTCCATGCCGGACCTTAACCTGTAGAGACTCGGTCTCTGAGGGGAATGGAGATCTCGTGTTGAGTTACTTCCATGTCCTGGCCGCCGATTTGTATCCTGACCGGCGAGCCGTCCACAACCCGGATCAGAGCTTCGAACTGCGAGACTTCCACCCGGAGGATTGAGTCTCGATAGAAGACCTGAAAGCTATATCCTTTCCAATGCGCGGGGATGGAGGGACTGAATGAAAGTATCTCCCCATCCGAGCGCATGCCTCCAAAGCCATACACAATGTTCATCCAGGCCGCGGCGATGGAGGTAGTGTGAATCCCTTCATGGGTATTACGGTTGTAGTTATCGAGATCGATGCGGGTTGCAAAACGGAAGAAATCAAATGCTTCCCGGGGCCGGCCCAGTTCAGAGGCCAGGATGGAATGTACCGAAGGCGAAAGAGAGGATTCGTGAATGCAGCGCGGCTCATAGTAATCATAGTTCGCACGTTTCTCTGCCAGAGAAAAGGATCCGTTATACAGCAACATGAACATCAACACATCGGGTTGTTTGATCATGTCATTGCGATAAATGCGGTCGTAAGACCAGTGCTCGTAGAGTGGAAATTCGGCTGCCGGAATCGCATCGATATCGATATGCGGCAGGCTAAAAAATCCTTCGTGCTGCTCGTACAGGCCGCTCTCGGGGCCATGGAGGATCAGCATCTCTGTCGCCATGCGCCGCCACTCGTTCAATTCGGCCCGCGTACAACCCAGTGCCTCCAGATCCATCTCTGCCAGGACTTTTAGCGTGAACTCAAAGGTTCGCCTGGCCATGTAATTGGTGTAGGTATTGTGATTGACCATCATTTGGAACTCATCCGGACCCATGACCGCGTAATAACCAAATTTCCCCTTGGCCGACCACTGTCCGCGGCTGGCGAGAAACCGGCAGATCTCGATTAACATCCTAGCCCCCTCGACCTTCAGGAAAGAAACGTCGCCCGTGACATTGACATAGTGAGCAATCGCATATGCCACAGCTGTGGTGGGTTGAAACTGCAGACTGGCATGCTGCCAAAGCGTGCAACTTTCCGTTCCATCTATGGTTGCGACCGGGTAACATGCCCCGCGACAGTCCAGGTCTTTGGCACGCTCCATTGCCTGCCGCAGGGTCTTGTAGCGAAAATCAAGCAGTGATTTCGCGGCGGCCGGGTTGCTGAACAGGTAAAAGGGCAGGCAGTAAGTCTCGGTATCCCAAAATGCATTCCCGTTGTAGGCCTCACCGGTCAGTCCCTTGGCCCCGATATTGGCGCCGTCAACTGCACCGCGATACGTCTGTTGCAGCTGGAAGATGCAGAAACGGATGCCCTGCTGGGTCTCAGGGTCGCCGTCAATCGTGATATCCGACCTGGTCCAAAACTCGTTCCAGTACATCCGGTTTTCGTTGAGGACCTGAGCATAAGTTTTTGTGGCGGTGTTCAACTGGACCAGGCCTCGCTCCCAGGCAATTTCCAACGGCTGGTGTGGATCCCGGTCCGTATGGAGGATCACAGACTTCCCGACGACACGCTCCTGACCCCTGGTAACGTTTACTTCCAAACGCACACCGCTAAACTTCTCCCCTACGACGAGTGTTTGCTCGGCTTGCCCCTCAACTCGCATGCCGGCGAACAAGTGCTGGCCCATATTCTTACTCACGCCGAGGATCGCTCCCGCCGCCTGACGTGGACACTCCCAAAAGTTCTGTGCAAACATGCGATGCGGCATGGAAAAGTCCAACCCCATGGTCAAAGTCAGCCTGCCTGAAAAGTTCAACGGCGTGATCCGGATTTGCTGGCACGCCAGTTCTTCCGTCTCCATGCTGAGCAGCCGCAAAAAGACAAGCTGCAGCCTCTTACCGCTGCCTGTCTCCCATACGAATTCGCGGCGCAGCACACCACTGCGAAAATCCAGCTCACGCCGAAATTCTGAGAATTTGCTGCTGGCGAGATCAAGCGTTTCCCCATTCAATTCCAAACGTGTGTACAGCCAGTTGACAGTATTGACCATGAAGCAAAGCCGGTTCGAGATGCCCTTATAAGACATCGCTTCGGTAAAGCGCTCCTCGTAGATTCCATTTAGATAGACACCCACCAGACTCTCGCCCGAGTAGCCCTCATCGAAATACCCGCGCACTCCCTGATGCTCATTGGCTAATGAAAACAAAGATTCCGAGACCTGGCTTCGATCGGCGTGAAACCCGTGCTCAATAATTTTCCAGGGGTCGACGGACAAGTACTGATCTCTGATTTTTGTCATTCAAAGTGTTCCCGATCCTACTTTGGAAGTCAGATCGCCGAGTAGAGTTGAACGTTCAACCAATTCCTCAAAAAAAGAGAGACTTAGGCGGTCTCTCTTGCAACCAGGTTTACCGGCAATATCAACCGGCTGCCGAGCGAGCTCTTTTTGTTCAGGATTTTCAGCAGGGTTTTGGCTGCCGTTTCACCTTTTTCGAAAATGTTCTGGTCGATCGTGGTCAACTCCGGGAAGACCTGCCGTCCGATCTGAATATTATCAAAACCGACCAGTCCGAACTCACGGCCGACGTGGACACCTTTTTGGAGCATGCCATGCAGCATACCGACCGCCACCATATCCTCGGTACAGAAGGCAGCATCGATCTGCTGGGCAGAGAGCAGATCGGCAAACTGGAGGCCAGCCTCGAACGGCATACCGACTTTCTCAAAGACATATTCTTTGCATCCGGCTTCTTTCATGGCATGTTTGTAGCCTTCGTAGCGCTTCTGCATCAGCGGTCCGGCCAGCTCCACTGCACACAAGGCGATCTTTTTATAGCCTTTGCTGATTAACCGCTGCGTTGCCAGGTACCCGCCGGTCTCATCATCAGAGTTGACATAGGAGAAATTGGCGTAGTTCCCGCGCCCATAATTGTCGATCAAGACCACCGGGATGGACTTGGAGTTCAGATCTTTCAGAAAGTTATGGTCATATTCACCGATTGCCAGGATGCCGTCCACGCTGCGAGCATCGATCCATTCGCTCACCTGTAACAGCTTCTCCCTGTGCGGCACGGAGAAGATGATCAGGTCATAATAGGCTTCATCCCGCAGGACAGAATAAACGCTATCCATAATGATATTGTAGAAGGGGCTGTTCGTGAGCGTGTTCGTATCTACATACGATGGCAGGATCAGCCCGATCAGGCGTGACTGGTTGGTGATCAACGAGCGGGCGGCCAGGTTGGGCTTATAGCCAAGTTTCTTGGCTGCTGCGAGCACCGCCTGGCGCGTCTCATCGGAGTATTTCGCTCTCCCACTAAATACATTGGAGACCGTCGTCCGGGAAACCCCGGCTTCTTTAGCTACATCAATTACAGTGACACTCATAAGTTATCCTTAGTTGAACGTTCAACTATATTATCGAAGAAAAATGTCTTTTTGTCAAGAAGCTGGTTGAATTTGTCACTTGCTTTCAACAGGTTTGGTCCTCGGGCAGAGCCAATTGAGATCACCCGATCCGCTCCAGGGCATACTCACGCACCATCCCGAGCATTTGGAAACAGGGCTCACCCTCCCCAGCATGCTGCTCGAGCAAAGATTGATCGACCAGCGCGGTTAAACCCGCCTGTAGATCCTCGACCGGGCAGACAGATCTGGCCTGGGAGAGAGTGAATTTATCCGGAAGAGCAGATAACTGACAGAAGACCGCCTGCAATTCCGCCGGGAGCAGGCCAAAGCTCCAATCAAGCATGGCCCGCATGGTCTCCTGGTGCGGAGGCATCCGTTTCGGACCCTGGCTGAGAAAATCCAGGCGGTTCTTAGATAGATTATTTAGCATCGTCTGGGGTGAGTAATACTTTACCTGATAGGCGGCCAGCTCGATCGCCAGCGGCAGTCCTTCCATGCGCTGGCATAGCTCAGTTACTACTTCGACATTCTCGTTATTGAGCGAAAAGTTTGGGTTCACAGCCTGGGCCCGTTGCACGAACAATGCCACTGCCGGAGATTGCGCCCAGAGTTGTTGACCCTTCACCGATTCAATGTCTGCAATTGCCAGGGGCGAGACAACGAACTCCTGTTCCCCATAAAGATGTAGGGCGGCACGGCTGGTCACAAGGATTTTTAGCAGGGGCAAAGCGGCTAACAGGTCCGCAACCAGGCTCCGGGCGGGCAGAATTTGTTCAAAATTGTCGAGAATAAGCAGAAATTCACAACCGCGCAGGGCATATTTCAACGCCGAATCGGTCTCATCTTCTGCTCCGAGATTTCGAGCGATAACCCCAGCTATTTTTGAGGGATCACGTAAGGCCGACAGGTCGACAAAACAAGCCTCGCGACCTAACCGGCGGGCAATTTCGATGCTCAGGCGGGTTTTGCCGATGCCCCCCGGACCCAGAAGAGTTAATAAGCGAATTTCCTCGCGCGAAAACAGGTGGATGAGCGTCTGAAGCGTGGTTTCAACTCCAACCAGGCTGGTCAGCGGCGCCGGTAAGTTAGGCTGGAGCGGTAAATAGGTTTCGGGATGAGGCCCGGAATGGTGTTCCCAGTGATTAAGCGCCTGTGCAATGGCAGGGACGAGCTCACGCAGTTGGTAAAAATAGGTCGCCCGGCTGATATTCAAGCGGTCGGCATAGACATCGGCGACGGATTCCGGATTCGAGAGCACTACGTTGAGGATGCGGCGATGGGTGGGAGGGAATGGATAGCTCTGCAAATAGAGCTGGACGGCCTTCACTCCGCCGCGCTGACCGATCCAGGCTTGCCACGGCTCCTGCTGGATCAAACGGATTGGGAAGCGTGGGAAATGCAGGAGAGCTTTGACGTGTTCATCATCCCAGACGGCAGTGATCGGCAGATGGCGTTTGGTGAGGGATTCCATTTGATTCTATTTTACCACAATTTGGTTGAACGTTCAACTATATTTAGACTATCTTTAGACCCTACTTGTTTTATTTGTTTATATACTGAGCACAGAATAAAGTGCCGGAATTGGAAATTCGGCAACACTTTATTACAACTGTTTGTCTTCATATCGAAAAAGGAGAAGTAAAGCATCATGAAAGCCAAATCGTTCGCTCTGTTATTTAACCTGGCTCTGCTCTTCGCGCTGATCCTGAGCGCCTGTGGTAGTGCACCGGCCGCAACGGAAGCACCGGCAGCAACACAGCCTGCAGCGGCTACCGAGCCAGCCACGGAAGCAGTAGCCGTGACCGAGGCGCCGATCCCCGTCGAAGCCCCCGCTGGCGTTATCCCCTTCCCAGATCAAATCGCCGGTGGTCGCCCGGTTGAAATCAGTGTGGTGGGTATTCCGGCTGAGTCCAATCCAACGGGTCTGGCCGATTGGAAAGCCGCAGTTGCCCGGTTCGAAGCCAAATATCCCAATGTCACTGTCGTTGGCAATGACTACAGCTACGCTCCCGATACCTTCCCTGCCCTGGTCGCCGGCGACCAGGTGCCGACCGTCTTCCAGGCCTATCTGACCGATCGCGATATGATGGTGAGCCAGGGCATCGCCGCAGACCTGACCAGCTTCTACAAAGCCACAAAGCTCGATCAAGTCTACAACCCCAACCTGCTCTCCCTTGTCTCCGCAGATGGCAAGATCTATGGTATGCCGATTGAAGCCTATGTGATGGGCATGGCTTATAACATCAAGATGCTGAAAGACGCCGGTTACGATGCACCTCCCACCACCTGGGAAGAGTTGGGGCCCATGGCTCAGAAGCTCACCAATCGTGACGCCGGTATCGCCGGGTTCTCCTTCATCCGCGGTGAACCTCACCAGGCTGGCTGGCATGGAACCGTGATTGCCTATAACTTTGGTCTTGATGATGCTACCGTCGTTACCAAGGGCGCCGATGGAAAATATACGGCTGGTTTCGATAACGCTCAAATGCTCACAGCATTAAACTTCATCAAAGACCTGCAGTGGAAATACGATGCCCTGCCGCGTGAACTGCTGGATTGGCCGACCAACGGTGAAGCACTTGCCACCGGTAAAGCTGCCATGGTTCTGATGGCCGGCGGTCAACTGGAATGGATCAAACAGACCTATCCCGATGTGGATATGAACCAGTTCGGCTTTGCACCCCTGCCTGCCGGTCCGGATGGAAAGATGGTTTCCCTCGGCGGCGGCGACGTTGCCTACATCAACGCTAAGGCCACCCCCGACCAAATCGAAGCTGGTTTCTACTATCGCCTTTTCGTTCAGTTTGATGAAGGTGAAGTCAAGGCCAAGTATGAAGCGACCAAAACCAACCCAACCGCAGTGATCGGCGAACCGAGCTACACCATTTACGTTGGCCCATTCCAGGAAAAGATCGATGCGCTTACAAAAGAATATGCCAATCTGCCGGTTGAAAATTACACCTTGTTCAATGAGGCCCAAATCGGCTTGCAGAATGAGCCGCAGATTGCCGGTCAGGATTACTATGCAGCCCTGGGCAATGTCGTCAGCCTGATCGTCACCGACAAAAATACGGATGTCGCGAACGCTCTGAAAGATGCTTCCAATACGTTCCAGACGAATGTCCTGGACCTGATGAAATAGGTCTCTCTGAAAACTTCTTGATCGTTGGAAGAGGTGACATTGATCCTGCCACCTCTTCCAAGATTTCTCTTATACTAACGCTCTGAAAGATCTTCGGCCTCCCGATAAAAACTGTCGGTTTCACCCCTAACGGTCTCCCTGCTCGAAGGAGAATCCAGATCATGACGACCTCTACTACCATGACCGCTCCCACCCTCGTCAAAGCTGTACCACGCCGGCGCATCAACTGGCAGAAGCAGGCAGTGGCGTACCTCTTTCTCCTTCCGGCTTTGATCGTCTTCACCCTGGTGACCTGGTACCCGATCCTGAATACGATCCTCTACAGCTTCCAAAAAGTCAATCTGGGCGGGGTTCAAGGTTGGGTTGGACTCTCAAACTACGTCCGTATGTTTGGGAATCCTATTTTTTACACCGCCTGGAAGAATACGTTGATCTATGTTCTGTTGAGCCTGATCATGGGGGCAATGGCGCCGATTGCGCTGGCGCTGATCATCAATGAAATGCGCGGCCTGTCCTCTTTTTTTCAGACCATTGTCTACCTGCCGACATTGATCCCGATCGTCGTGGGGCTGCTGGTCTGGCGGCAGATCTACGCCCCGGAGGGCGGGGTTCTGAACAGCCTGCTGAAGATGATGAATCTTCCGACCAGGCTATGGTTACAGGACACCTTGCTCGCGAAGCCAGCCCTGATCGTCATTATGACCTGGATTGGCGCCGGGGGAGCCACCCTGTTGTATTTGTATGCTCTCCGGGAAATTCCCACCGAACTTTTCGAAGCCGCGGAACTGGACGGTTTTACTGTTTTTCAGCGCATTCGCTATATTGCCTTGCCTCTTTTGCGTCACAGGATCCAAATTATGCTGGTACTGCAGATCATCACGGTGGCCCAGGTATTCACCGAGCCGTTTATTTTGACGAATGGCGGGCCTGCGAACAGCACGACCTCGCCCGTCCTGGAGATTTACAATACCGCCTTTACCCGTACGGATTTCGGACTGGCCTCCGCCTGGGGTGTCTCCATGCTGGTAGCCCTGGCTACTTTCTCTATACTGTACGTCGTTTTTACCAGAGAAAATCTCAGCAAAAGCTAAAAGGAAAATCTCATGGGCAGTGCTAACCGTGGCATCATGTCAAATACCGAATGGCGCTCGCCACTTGGACGACTGATCGGACTTTTGTATCTCATCATCCTGGCGCTGGCAGCCATTCTCGTTATTTTTCCATTTCTATTCTCGTTTACGGCCGGTCTGCAAAACAGCATCGATGTGGTCAAGCCGGGCCTGCATTTGTGGCCCGCCAAGCCGCTCTGGGCAAACTATCTGGATGTCTGGCAGCGCTTTAAGCTGGGCAGATTATTCCTCAACACTGCCATCGCCGCGGGGGGAGGTGTGCTGGCACAAATGGTGGTTTCATCCCTGGCGGCTTACAGCCTCTCGCGCCTAAACCCCATCGGCAAGAACGTCATCCGCGCCATCATTTTGATCACGATGGCAGTCCCTGGGCTTGTCTATCTGGTCCCGCGTTATGTTGTCATCGCCAAAATGGGTCTGGTGGATAATTTCATGGGGTTGTGGCTGCCGTATGCCGCCAGCTCATTCATGATCCTGGTTCTGAACAACGCCTTCGACCAGATCCCGAAGGACCTGTACGAAGCCGCCCAGATCGACGGGGCCTCGGACATGCGCATGTTCCTGAGCATCACCGTTCCACTTTCAAGCTCGGTT
Organism: Anaerolineales bacterium; assembly: GCA_035298105.1. Classification (GTDB taxonomy): domain Bacteria; phylum Chloroflexota; class Anaerolineae; order Anaerolineales; family Villigracilaceae; genus Defluviilinea. Next base: position 18,633 of record DATGYJ010000209.1, read on the forward strand.
TTGTTGGTGCTCGGTTTGTTCGCGTTTATCGGATTTTGGGGAGATTTCCTGTGGCCCTTCCTGGTCTTGCGCGACTCGTCCTTACAGACGATTTCTGTGCGCTTACACACGCTGGCGCGTGGATTTGGTCTCAATCTCTTCATGGCGGCTTCATTTATTGCGATGATCCCTCCCAGCCTCGCTGCCTTCTTCTTACAACGGCATGCCCCGAAAGGCGGGCTTACCTTTTAGCATATCGATGCGTCATTGCGAGGGAGTTGGCGCCGCTAGCGCCACAACCGACACTCCCTGGCACCGCCCGCCAGGGCAGGTGTGCACCTTGTGCTGAGGCGCAAGCCTCACACTTGCCCCGGACGCAAGTGCCGGGGAGTGCAGGTGAGCAATCCCGCTCAGATTTAAGCTAACGACTAGTTGACCGGAAGCGGCCTTATGCAGCTAACATATGCACGCTTACAACACTGTTTCTTATTAGCCGGTCTGTTTCTACTTGTAGGTTGTGTTGAGACGCGGGCTGAATCAGCAACCCTACCTCCTGCTTCATCAACCACAGCAATTCCCACGCTTGTGCCTGCCACCGCGACCGAAGAAGTTGATTCTGCCCTCAATGCCAGCCCGCCTACAGCCGTTATCGTCATTCCAACTCCCTCCAATCCACCCGATAGCCGCGGCGCCATCGTGCCGTGGATCGAATACGAGGCAGAAGCCGGAAAGACCAATGGCAAGGTTCTTCCCCCTGACCGGAAGTTCGGAACCATCCCGGCCGAATCATCTGGTCGCAGTGCGGTTAAGCTGGACCAGGCCGGAGAGTATGTCGAATTCAAAACAACGGAACCCGCCAACTCGGTCGTCGTCCGGTTCGTTATCCCGGATTCAGAAGATGGGAAGGGGCTGGAAGCAACCCTCAGCTTGTACGTAGACAACCTCTTTCGCCAGAAGATCCAGTTGACCTCGAAGTATGCCTGGTCATATGGCGGCGAAGAGGAGACCTTCAATGCGCCCAAGGCAGGCGGCGCACATCACTTCTATGATGAGGCGCGTGCACTGCTCGGAGAGATCCCTGCGGGCTCTATGGTCAGGCTTCAAAAAGAGGCTGATGATCACGCGGCATACTACGTGATCGATCTGGTCGATCTGGAAGAGGTGGCTCCGCCGAAGAGCAAGCCGGAAGGTTATCTCTCGATCGTCGCAGACTGCGCGGCAGTGCCTGACGATGGCAAGGATGACAGCGCTGCCATACAGACTTGTATCGACCGGGCCAAAGCCGCCCAAAGCGGCGTATGGATTCCGCCCGGCACATTCGAAAGCCAGACCCATGGGTTCCATGTCTCTAAGGTGACTATCCAGGGCGCGGGGATGTGGTACTCCACGATCCACGGTTTGTACGCCCAATTCAACTGCGTGGGGAATCACTGCCGTTATTTCGACTTTGGGATTTCCGGTGAGACCGTGCTGCGAAACGACCGGTCGCCTGATAACGGCTTCAACGGCGGCGCTGGGACGGGATCGCGGCTCGAGAATATCTGGGTAGAGCACACCAAGGTCGGTTACTGGGTTGGACCCGGCACGAACGGATTGGTGATCACCGGCAGCCGCTTCCGCGACTTATTCGCAGATGGCGTTAACTTCTGCAATGGGACCAGCAACTCACTGGTCGAGAATTCACACTTCCGTAACACAGGTGATAATGCGCTGGCTTCCTGGTCGCCACAGGGAGACCCGGTCAATACGAATAACGTCTTCCGTTTCAATAGCGTGCAGGTGCCATGGCGGGCGAACTGTTTTGCAATTTATGGCGGCAGGGACAACAAGATCGAAAACAACCTCTGTTCCGACGTAGTCACGTATCCGGGTATTCTGATCGCCCAGCAGTTCAACTCCAATCCGTTCGACGGTGCCACGCTGATCCAACACAACTCGCTCATCCGGGCGGGAGGACCGATGTTCCATGACGAGCATGGCGCATTGAAGATCTGGGCCGATCGGGGCGAGATCAAGGGCTTGCTCGTCAGCGATCTGCTGATCGAGGGCGCCACCTTCAGCGGTATCCAGCTCGTCGGCAGTTATCCGATCACGAACACAACTTTTGATCATATCCAGGTGAGCGCGGCGGGCACGAATGGCATTGCTTTGAGTTCCAACTTATCCGGCGACGTAACGTTTTCATTTGTCACGGTCAGTGCTTCGGGCAAGGAGGCCTTGCTCAATTATTCGCCCAAATTGAAGTTCAAACTCAATCTGGGTGCAGGGAATCAGGGATGGTAGCCAGTTTTCAGTGATCAGTATGCAGTGATCAGTGTTCAGTAATCAGTCTTCAGTCGATTGGGTTGTGATCCATACAAGTGACTTTTAGCCTCTTGCGGCTCGTCACGCCCGGTTGTATGATCTATCAGGCTGGAGGCGGTATGCTTGTCCGGCCACTGAGAGAACCATAGATCGTCATCTGTTTTAGCTGTTCAACCTTTCTTTTGATAAGATCCAGACAATGAAGCTTTCGATGCCAGGCGGGCGAAAAGTCGCCAGAAATATTATTTCTTTAGCTTTGATCGTTCTTCCGCTTTGGAATTTTGCCGGAGATCCAGTTCCGGTTGCAAATCAACAAGAGCAAGCGACGGCAACGGCAAGCCCGGACAGTACAGAAATCGTCCAGCCATCCGAAACCTCCAGCCTCCCGGGGGCTGAGACCTTAACACCCACCCTCGAAACTCCCACCGAGATACTCCCTGCCTATACAGCCACAGAAGCCTCCACCGCTGAGGAACCGATCAGCGATCAAAGCCTGAGCGGCGAGTTTGCGCCGGGTGAAGTCCTCGTTCGCTTCCGGGGACGGGCATCCAGGGAGGACCGCACCCGGTGTATCCAGTCGATCCATGCTTCGATCGCCTCGGAGATCGGTGAGCTCAACACGCTGGTCCTTTCGGTCCCCGCCGGTAAGGTCGCCGAAAGCATCCATCACCTCCAGGCTTGCCCTGATCTGCGTTACGTGGAACCAAATTATTTGGTCCGGATCGCAGACGTTATCCCAACCGACCCGGCCTGGGGAAACCAGTATGGTCTGATCAACATCCGGGCGCCGCAGGGCTGGCAGCTGGATACCGGCTCTGCTTCTGTAACGATCGCGATCGTCGATACGGGCATCGACCTTGGGCATGCGGATCTGGCAGGCAAACTGGTCGATGGGATCGACATCGTCAACGGCGATAATAATCCCCAGGATGACAATGGGC
>DATGYJ010000210.1:0-3219 GCA_035298105.1 Anaerolineales bacterium
AACGGATAAGCACCACTCGATCTCTCCCGATTGAGGGCAATGGGGTCGAAGTCCCAAACCCAAAGCTCGCCATTCCCCTTTACGAAGAGCATTTTATGCTGGCTGTAAAAATAGTACGCAAAGATCATACCGGGCGGCTTGGTGCCGCACATTTTCTCCACTTTTTGGTCGTAGGTAAACATGATGCTCACGCCGGAGATCACCGCCAACCGGTTATTCTGAGGTGTAAAGTAGTGCCCACAACCCACCGTGAGGCCGCCGTGGGTATCTAATTGTTCCCAGGTCGCTACGTCCCAGATACTGGCGGAATAGGGATTCCCCATGAGCAGCAGTTTCGAATCGTCGGTGAACTGGATAAATGATTTTGGAGTGTAGTTAGGCAATTCGGCGGCGATTTTTCCGGTCTTCAATTCCATCACCCGGATGACGTCGTTCTTGTTCTTTCCAGGCGAATAGATAAAGGCGAGGAATTGGTTATCTGGCGAAAATGGAATGCCCCTGGGCAAATAACCTTCAAAAGGAGGATAGGCTTCCTTTGCCGCGTTGACATTCCAGACCCGCAGCAGGCCGTCTTCATGCGCAGTGGCCAGCCATAAACCGTCGCTGGATAGATTAATCCCGTTGACGGCGCGTATGCTTTGATCCAGTGAAAAGATTTTTTCACCGCTCTGAGCGTCCCAAAGCTTCAGGCCCTCGGTTTGGTTCCCGGAGGCAAGGATCAGTTTGTCCGGCGAAAAGGAAAGGCTGAGGATGCGTTCATCGAAAGCCTTGAAGGATAAGCGTGGGGCGTGGGCTTTCGAATAATCTGCGGGTTTGGGTGTTTCGAAGACTTTGATCTCTCCGGTATTCAACGCGATGGCGACATACTTGTCGTCATTGGAAAAGTCAAAATCCGTGACCCTGCCCCCCAGGTTTGAAAAACTACTGACCAGTTTCGGCTCCAAAAGATCCCACAAGTAAACAGAGTTTCCATCCCCGCCTGCCAATAGGAATTGTTGATCGCCTGACAGGCTCAGGTTATCGACCGGCGTTGGGTTCGAAAGCGGGACTTTCTCTCTTTTACCGAACTGAATATCCCAGATATTGATTTCCCGGCTGCCATTGCTGGCATAGATAAATCGATTATCAGCACTGATCGCGAGGGCTTCGGCGGCCGGAGAATTTTCAACTGACATGATTGGGTTACCCAGATCCGCCGGAAAATAATTGATCGCGCCGTTCCCATAGCCAATCGCAACGTTTTTACCGTTCGCCGAATACGAAATTGCCGTGACTTTTTGATTGCCCAAAGCAAAGCTTTGAAGCTGTTCGCCTGATCCAGGATTCCAGATCCGGACAATGCCGGTGGGTGAACCGGCCGCAATCTCGCCTCCTGCAGGGTTGAACGCCAGCTCGATGACGTTGAACTGAGTGTCAATGAATCGAGTCAGTTCGTGCGTCTGCGCATCGTACAGGAAAATGCCGCTCGTGGTTCCCAGGGCGATCGTCTTGCCGTCAGGCGACCATCTGACGACATTCACGCCTCCAATGCCCCAGCGTGCAATTTCATTGAATTGAGAGTTTTGCGGGTGGGCAATTGGCGTTCCCAGCAGCGTCAGGTCCGACAAAGAATTGACGCCTGAAAGAGCCGGTACGCCGGTCGGCGGCAGGGCCGATGGTTGAGTTGGAATATTCTCTATGGGGATATCCGTCCCGCGCGTGGCTGTCACCCGAGCTGAGGAGGTCAGTGCCGGGGCATTTGCCTGGCGTGTCATTTTGAAGTAGTTGTAGGCAAAGAGGGATGTCCCGATCAGGAGCGCCACCAGTAGGATGGATAACGATAAAATGGAGATCGAGCGTTGCCGCTTTTCTTTTTCGCGCAAAACTCTGTTTATTTTTTGAAGAGGGGCTTTTTCCCCCAAAGCGATAAGTTCCAGGGCGTCTGCAAAATGCCCCATGCTGAGATAGCGCTGTTTGGGATCCTTTTGCACAGCCCGGAGAATGGCCCGTTCAACAAATTTCGGAATGTTTTTGTCGATATGCGTGGGGAGAGGCAGCTCATCCGTGACGTGCTTCACGACAACTGCCATCGGTGAATCGGCCGTGTATGGTTTTTGACCGGTGATCATTTCGTAAAAGACCAGCCCAAGCGAGTAGATATCTGCTCTGAAATCCACCTCTTTGTCCATACCCTGTTCGGGGGCCATATATTCAGGCGTGCCAATGCCGGCGCTGATGGCCGAATCTACTTTTTCCTCCTTGCCCTCGAGCAGTTTTAGGATCCCGAAGTCTGAAAGCATAGGACGGGAATCTTCCTGCAGCAGAATATTCGAGGGTTTGACATCTCGGTGAACGATCTGCTGGCGATGCACGTAGTCCAGTGCCCGAGCGATCGGTGCCAGGATGGCGGCTGCGGTCTGCCAGGGAAGTTTCTGATCCATAGCGTCCTTGAGGGTACCGCCCGGCACATATTCCATCACCAGATAGGGCTGGCCATCCTGAACGCCATAGTTCAACACCTTGACAATATTGGTGTGCGTTAGATTCGCGAGGGCTTTGGCTTCACGTTCAAATTGCTGAAGAAAAACACTGGAGGTACGTTTGCTGGGCAGGATGACCTTGATCGCCACATTTCTTTCCACGCGCGAATCCAGGGCGTTATAGACCTTGGCCATGCCCCCTTCGCCGAGTTGCTCTAACAATATATATTGTCCCAGCTTTTTCCCAAAGACGTTACTCATGGCATTCACCCTTGCGCTTAATCCGGAACACCCCAGAGGCGGAGGGTCCCATCGGACGAAGAAGAGATCAGCATTTTGCCATCTGGCGTAAATTGAAGATCGGTAATGGAATCTGTGTGACCGTAGAGACTGCTCACTTCCTCCTGGGTAGCCACATCCCAGATGTGGATCGTGTTATCGTCATAAGCGGCGGCCAACAGCCCACCATCCGGGCTGAGCGCCACCCTGACAATGTTCTTGCGGTTGACGCCGTGCATGTCCTGCGCTTTGCTCCCGGCGTTTTGGATATTGAGGACAGACAGCTTGCTGCTGCCGCCGTACGCAATCAATCCCTGGTCTTCGTTGATGGCGATTGCCCAATCCAATACGTCGAAGCTGCATAAGCCCAGCCTGTTTTGATCATTGGCGATGACGTGATAATAGTTGGTGATGTACACAACCGGATCGCCATTGACATCGTAAATGGTCGCGCAGCCGGTCCCCTCATAGTGGCGGGTGG
>DATGYJ010000211.1:0-22076 GCA_035298105.1 Anaerolineales bacterium
CCGTCGGAGGCACAGATTTCGACGCACGGCTTTATACGCCGATCACGGTCGTGTTCCAAAAATTCACCCCGTCACAGTTTGCGCGCATCGTCGGTGACCGCGTGTTCATGATTACCGTCGAAGTTGATCCAGCTGCCACGCTCGAGGATGTCATTACACAAATCAATCTTTTACTGGTCAAGCGCCACAAATTAACCCTGGATACTGCAGATTTCTCTGTCACCACCCAAAGCGACATTATCAGTACCCGTGAATCCACCACCTCTGCATTTCGAAATCTGCTGGCGTGGGTGGCTGGCGTGTCCTTGATCGTCGGCGGCATCGGCATCATGAACATCATGTTGGTGAGCGTTACCGAGCGGACGCGCGAGATCGGCATCCGCCAGTCCGTGGGTGCGACGCCCAACGATATCCGTCTGCAATTCCTCATCGAAGCGCTCCTGCTTAGCATTGTCGGCGGGTTGATTGGCGTGATCGCCGGCGTTGGGGGCGCGTATTTATTTGGCACCTTCAGCGATATGCGAACGGTCGTATCTGTCAGTTCCATTTTGCTGGCGTTTGGCTCAGCCGCACTCGTGGGTGTCTTCTTCGGATACTACCCTGCTAATCAAGCCGCGCAACTGGATCCAATTGAAGCGTTACGGTATGAATAAAAGTCTCCAGCGTTAGCGCGTAGGGCTGATAAATATGCAGCCCTACTCGAACAACGTGTTGAAAATTATAAGGAAGCATGATGAAAAAACTGACTCTCACCCTTTCGGCCATTCTGATCTTGACCCTGGCCGCTTGCGGCGGCACACCCGCCACACAGCGATCAAACAATTCAGGTCAACCGAATGGTTCCTCCACCGAGCTGCCCATGGCCTCCAAACTTATCGTTGGCTCTTTCAAACTTGAAGACACCGACCTGGCCGTTACCTCAAAGCAGGCTGCCGATCTTCTGCCCCTTTGGCAGGTTTTCCACGACTTAAGTACAAGCGACACAGCCGCACCGCAGGAAATCAATGCGCTCACGGAGCAAATTCAGGAAACCATGACACCCGCGCAAATGAAGGCGATCAATGAATTGAACCTGACCCAGCGGGATGTCTTTACTTTCATGCGGGAACAGGGGATTCAATTTGGGAACGGTACGGGACAAAGTACTCAGGGAACTGGCAGACAAAGCAGCGGCGGAGCATCTCAACCAGGAGGCGGACCTCTTATCTTTCAAGCTAATCCAGGTGGCGGTAGAGGCGGTCCCGGCGGTGGATTTGGAGGTGGACAGGGTCAGGGTTTCAGTCCACAACAAATTGCTACGGCGCAGGCCCTTCGAGCGGCAAATGGAGGCAGTTTCAGATCCAACCGAACTCCCGCTCCCCTGGTCGAAGCGTTGATCAAAATGTTGCAGCAGAAAGCAGGTTCGTAAATCTGGTGTGCAAGGGCTTGCCCTCGCAATAGTGACAGCAAGCTGCCACACTCCATAGGAACTTGGTATACTGATTTTGGAAGGCACATATGACAAAAACCATCATGGTCGTCGACGATGAAAAACGATTGGTCTCACTCGTCGAAAGCTATCTATCTCAGGAAGGCTACCGCGTGGTGACCGCCCATAACGGCAAGGATGCGCTGGCGGTCGCGCACCGCGAAAACCCAGACCTCATCGTCCTCGACGTGATGATGCCTGAAATGGACGGTTACGAATTCATGCGCAAACATCGCACAGACAATAACACACCGATCATCCTGCTGACCGCCCGCGTAGATGATGAAGAAAAAGTAATTGGTCTGGAAATCGGTGCAGACGATTACATCACCAAACCGTTTCGCCCACGTGAACTGGTGGCGCGGGTGCGCGCCGTCTTACGCCGCGCCGGAGACTTACAACCTTCGGCCAAGGTCCTGAAAGCCGCCGATATTGTATTGGACCGGGATGGCCGCACCGTAAAAGTTGCTCAACAATTTGTCGATCTCACCCCCTCTGAATTCGACATCCTGACCGCCTTGATGACTTCACCCGGACGCGTCTATTCGCGACTGGATCTCCTCGATATCATTCAAGGCGTACGTTATGAAGGTTATGAACGAACCATTGACACACACATCAAAAACCTGCGCGGAAAAATAGAGCCTGATCCGCGCATCCCACAGTATATCGAAACCGTATATGGCGTTGGGTATCGCTTCCGAAGGGAATCAACTTAATGCGCTCGATCACCATTAAACTCGTTCTTTCCTTCCTGTGCATCAGTCTGGTAAGTGTGCTGTTGATCGTATTGTTTGCCCGCTACACCACAGACCAGGAATTTAGACGATTCACGACAACCAATAACCGTTCCACTTTAATGGATACGCTCCACGATTATTACGTTACACATGGCTCCTGGGACAATATCGAACATGCTGAGTTATTTGTGCGTTTCGGCGGGCCGAATAATAAGCCTCCTCCCAGACCCTACAACGCGCTGATGGTTACCGACCAATTCGGAAAAGTAATCCGGGCCGGTTCCAACTCCAGCTTAGGGGATATCATTTCGCCAGACAAAATCCAGAGCGGTACGCCTATTCAGGTGGACGGCAAGACCGTCGGTTACTTGATCTTCTCCCCTCCTCCATTTGACGCAGATTCCCCTGAAAGGAATTTCCTCAACCGAACAAACCAACTACTCATTTACAGTGCGCTCGCTACAACCGCCATAGCACTGCTGCTTGGCGTTTTGCTTTCTCGCAGCCTGACCTCCCCCATTCGAGAGCTTACCCAGGCTACTCACGCCGTTTCGCAAGGCGACCTCTCGCAGCAGGTGCCGATTCGCTCGAACGACGAATTGGGTGAACTCGGCAAAGCCTTCAATAAGATGAGCGCCGAACTGTCGCGCTCCGTCAATGCACGGAGACAAATGACCGCCGATATTGCACATGAACTTCGTACGCCGCTGAGTTTGATCCTCGGTCACGCAGAAGCAGTCCACGACCGGGTCCTACCCCCCACACTCGAGAACTTCGAGATTATCCGTGAAGAAGCCGCGCGGCTCGAGCATCTGGTCAACGATCTGCGAATATTGTCTCTTGCGGACGCGGGTGAGTTGAGCATGAGTTTGCAAATCATCGAACCAGAGCGATTGCTTCGAGAAGTTGCCTCCCTTTATCAATATCAGACTCAGCGACAAAACATCACGCTCGATCTGGACATCGCCTCCCCTCTTTCTGACATTGAAGTTGATCCCGGGCGAATGACCCAGGTTCTCACCAACATCCTGGACAATGCCCTGCGCCACACCCCGGAAGGAGGCAAGATTATCCTGTCTGCAAATGAAAGGGATGGCCAGGTCGAACTTGCCATACAAGACAGCGGACCCGGATTAAAAGCAGAAGACCTTGAGCGTATCTTTGAACGCTTCTATCGAACGGACAACTCCCGTCAGCGTGAGGAAGGCGGTTCGGGACTGGGGTTGGCAATCGCCAAATCCATCGTTCAGGCCCATGGTGGGCAACTCTTAGCTGAGAGCGAAGCAGGAAAAGGACTGAAAGTCATTATTACCCTGCCAGCGAAATCCAATTAGTTCTTGGTGCAAAAGTGCCCTCGGCGGCGAGGCAGTAGACAGAATTGGCTGACAGAAATCTCAACAAAAGTGGAAGTGCTCATGTGGGCACTTCCACTTTTGTTTTTCATTTTTTATTGGTCGTGATGGGAACATCTTTTCGCTTCTTAAGGCTTTTCGGCACTGTGATTAGAGCCACAATGACAGCCACGATACCGACGTTTTTTATTAATTCGGCGATCAATCTTATCGGTCTGACCGCACCCCGGACCTCACGTCTTTCGCCTTCAAAACGAGGCGGGTTTTCAGGCGTCCTACCAAAAGCAAGCCCGCTTCTTGAAAGCACGGAAGTGCCTGCATTCACTACGACATACGTAACCCCCATCACTATTGCGAACGCAGCCAGAATAATCAAGATCCGCCCGAGGTTTTTCATGTTGTCATATCCTTGCTTGATTCCGCAGAGAGGCTTCGAGCCAGCGGTTGAAAGACATAGCGTTTGAAAGCCTCCACGATCCAATTCCAGTGCAAAGCCGTATGAAGTCCCAGTAAGATCAGGAACAGGTTCGTCGAGAACTCATGCAGGCCCCGCCAGGCAAAATTACGCGGCAGGCTGATACCCAAATAAGGCAGGACCGATTGTGAAATCATAAAGCCTGAAAGCATGATTACACTTCCATCGATAAATAACAACCAATTGAGAATGTAATTGATCCGGGATTGAGCCTTTATTCTGTCCATAAAGCGACGAGTCAGCCGCGCAATCCAATCCCAACTTAGGAGCACATGGACGACCAGCACCGCGATCAACGAGCTAGCTAACCACTCATGGATCGGGATGCCACTCGAACGTGGATCCATAGCAATCAAAAATGCGGTGAAAATGATCACGTCAATGACCAGTTTTACTTTCGTGCGACTTTTTGTCCCGGTTAGATTTTCTGCCATACTTTCTCCTATAAATTAATTTCTTGCATTCTATGGAACATAACGAAACAACAGGTGGAGAAAGCACGGAGTATTTGTGAAGAATTTATATATATATATAAAATGAGTAATCTTTAATTGAATCTTTATAATTTCCCCATAATTTTCACACTGCTTTTTTATACCGCTATGTTAAAGTTGAACAATAAAAGAAAGGAAACTAAGAATGAAAAAAGTAGTCCTCACTCTGCTCGCCGTCATTGTAGTACTTGGATTATTCGCCGCAGCCGGTTATGCCGGTTACCGCTTTGGATATGCCCAGGGCGCACAGGTGGCAGCCAGTAGCAATCCTGCCCGTCCGCAACTTCGCCCATTCGATGATTTCGGACAGCGTGGGATACCCGGTCGCAATTTCGGTTTTGGCTTTGAGCGCGGCATGCGGCGCGGCTTTGGCATGTTCCCGATGATGGGGTTTGGCTTCTTCTCGCCCTTCATGTTCCTCGGACGCCTCGCAGTTCTGGCCCTCGTAATCTGGTTCATATACTGGTTGTTCATACGCAGCGGCTGGCGTCTGACCCGGGCACCCCAAACCATTACAACACAAAATACAACAACGCAAACCTCAACAAACCCTCCAGCGAGCACTGAAAGTGGCAATCAAGACGAGGCAGCCAATCAATAGCACAGTAATCCCTCTATTTGGAGCGGTCGAAAATATGAGCTGGTAAAACATGCGCGGAGAGTAGCGTAACTATTCTACCCTTCAGGGCGTTCGTGGGCTCATTCTCAACTTTGAGAAAGTCAGGTGTGGTTTCGGGGCATTCATTGATAAGGCAGGACCCTGGTGATATGATAGCCCAGGGTCTTGTAATGGAAATCACAATCAAGAGGAGAGAAGATGGAACTTATCAAGCGCATTCTCCATGCCCTGACAGCATTGCATCCCACGCACCCGATGTTTGTGCACTTCCCCATCGCCCTCACAGGCGCAGCATTTCTTTTTATTCTGCTCGCCTGGTGGCGAAAGAGCTCTTCCCTTGAACAGACTGCCTTCGCGAACATCGTGCTTGCCTCGCTAAGCACGGTGGTTGCGGGGATCACAGGCTATCTGGATAATCTAAAAAATTATGTCGGTGAAGCGCCAAACGCCAGCACGAAGATTACGCTGGCAATCACTTTATTCCTCCTCACAGCAGGCATCAGTATCGTCCGTTATCGCAACCCGGATTTGTTTCAGAAAGGCAACCGTTTCTTATACGTTGCAGCCTATGGCGCCAGCTTTGCCATTGCACTGGTCCTGGCATTTCTGGGGGGCATTATTCTATACGGTTTTTAGTACAGTGGTCTTTACCACAAAGGGACATTAAGGTTTTTTATCATTCCTGTGTGGTTCAATTCCTTTTGTTTCCGGCTTGTCCGGATTAGGAGCAAAGAAAAATGAAGGCAAGGTACGTCAAGGCACTAATATTTATATTCATCATAGGACTCTTATCTGGCTGTGGAAGTCAATCCGCAGGCACACCCGCTTCCGTTTCGCAGCCGACCAACCCTCCGCTTTCTGCCGATACCGCCGCGCCGGCTACACAAGCGGCGGCTCAGGGTGGGACGGTCAGTTTTGTAAATGAAGTTCTTCCCATTTTAAAAAGTCGTTGCGTGAACTGTCACGGCGCGGATCGAGTGGAAAAGGGGTTGGGTTTACAGACCTATCACGATGTGATGGCAGGCTCAGAAAATGGTCCCGTGGTTACGTCCGGCAAGGCCGTGGATAGCAAACTGGTCCAACTCATCGTGAACCAGAAAATGCCCAAGCGCGGACCCAAGCTCACACCGCCTCAAGTCCAGCTCATTACGAATTGGGTTAACCAGGGCGCACTGAATAATTAACGCTTGCGCTAATCGAAGGGAGCGTAAGGCGCCCTGCGCAACGAGCCGACAGGCGAGTGCAGACAAAACGCCAACTTGCAGGTCTTGCACCACGTCCGGAAGTCTGCCGAGAGGCGATCGGCAATGTGCCCCATTTACAACTTTTAGTGCACCCCTCGGCTGCGGCTCCCTGCCGATACCACCCCCCGGATCTCGACCAGCGCCGGGTTGAGTTTTATTTTTGTCATGCGGCTGCCTCCGTGATCAAGATTTGAATTCTGTACTAATCCTGTACTAGTCCTGTACTGACTCAGAGCTGGTATCCGGCTTTGCTTTTGAACCTGCTCCGTGTATAGACGCCAGCGCTCAGGAAATGTTCCCAACCCTCCAGCGCTGCGCTCCCGGCACTGGCCCCACGGAGTCCTGATCCAACCGCCGGCCAGTTTTTTAAAAAATCTGTTGAACGAGCAGCAGCGTCTGGGCGTTCCTGCTCGTTCAACGGACACGGATTCAAATTTGAGGGTATCCGTGAGCGGTGAGAGGATCGAAGCGGTTGGCAAACACGTAAGTAAGCCACGTTTTAATTTCTGGTATAATCCCGTCGCTCAAAACAGGCGAAGCAGTCCTGTGGATATGGAGAGGTCGCGTAGTCCGGTTTAGCGCGCACGCCTGGAGAGCGTGTTTGCCGAAAGGCAACGCGGGTTCAAATCCCGCCCTCTCCGCCAGGTATAAAAAATCTCCCCTCTTTACGGGAGATTTTTATTATTAACCGTTAGATGAGTTTCCTGCTCCATGCATTCCCCTCGAAACCATTCCGTCATGCTGCAAATCTCTTTGCAGCTTCGTTCCATGCTTCTTCAAACGAAAGACACTTTCTGTTCTCAGGTACTCACAATATGGTGGGCTTCCAGGACGTTCTTTAATATGGCAAGATTTTCCTTGTATTGTTTCTTGAACTTCTTTTCAAGAATAGCGTCATTCGTTTTGAATGCGTCGCTCGGGTTTGTCTCGGTGAATAAATTCATCATTGTCGCGCCTTCAGTCATTTCAAAAGTATATGAAGTATGTGAATCCACCGGTCCGGAGCGAGACTTGTATCCATATCTCCGGTTGGGTTCAAATTCCGTGACTTCGTAAGTGGTTTCGATCCGCCGGCCCATAAAAAGAGCCACAGTACGAAAGAGAGATCCTATCCCGATTTCCCCTTTGGATATCTGAACAGATGCCAACGTCCCATATTGCCACTGAAAATCGTTCTCGGGGGTGGCAATAAAAATGAAGACTTGTTTAAGTGGCCGGTAGATGTGTGTATTTACGCTGACACTAATCATCTTAATTTCCTTTGCGGATGGGAGCTGACATATTCGCAAAAGACACGCATTCCAGAGGGCAGGAAATCCTTCCAACCTTCTGTGAGGCAAGGTCGAGGCTCCATAGGTAAAAAGGAAAAACGACCTCTATTCGATTAGAGGCCAATACGTTTTCCCGGCTCAATAGGTCGTCACAAATCCACGTTGTACTCTTGGTCTGGCAAGATCTACCTTCAATTGGTGATCATCGAGCGAGTAGGAATTGAACATACTGACTGCTTTGTCTGCTTCGCTTTGGGCACTCATGGTGATGAAGGCAAACCCCTTGGATTCGCCTCGTTTGCGATCCATAATGACATCCACCGCAGTAACGTCTCCAGCTTGCGTGAAGAGGGTATTCAATTCCTCTTGTGTCGTCGATTTGGACAGATTCCCTATATATAACTTGACTTCCATGACTACTGCTTTCTCCGGCTTCACCGGTTAAAGAACGAGCCGCCCCCATAACAGGGTCGGCGGCTAAGGCACCACACAAATCCGGTTATTCATGATCAACTATTACATTCAGTGTACCATACTTTAAACTCATGATTGGCCGATTCAGCTGTGGCATGGCGCTCCGTTAGATGAATTATCACAAACAAGATGAATTCATCCGCTGTGATATAATCGAGGTATCTTATAAAAGGTCGAGTGTGCTTATGTTGCCGTCAACCCTCTATTTGGGCGGGCGGCTTTTTGCTTAATCACTGGCGGCTGTCAAGGAGTTTGGTATGGAAGCAAAATTGTATGTTGGAAATCTGTCCTATAGTGTCACGGAACAAGGCCTGCGCGATCTTTTTATGCAAGCCGGGAATGTAACCTCCGTCGCGCTGATCAAGGAACCTGGCACGCAGCGCTCTAAAGGGTTTGCTTTTGTGGAGATGAGTTCACAGAGCGAGGTACAAAAGGCAATCAGTATGTTTAATGGTTACACCCTGGATGACCGACAGATGGCTGTGAGTGTTGCCCGTCCGCGTGAAGAGCGGGGTGGATTCCAACAGAAGCGCGGTGGTTACAACGACAACAGACGCCGCTAATGAATGATGTACCCTGATGTTTAAGATTGGCGACAAGGTTGTTCATCCACAATACGGGGTGGGAAATGTGGTCAAATTGGAAGAAAGAGAATTTGAACCCGGAGCGATGCGGCGGTATTACGAGATTTCCATTCCGGGCGGCAGTACTCTTTGGGTGCCACTTGATTCGTCAACTTCAGGACTGCGTAAATTGACAGTCAGAAGTGAGATTGAGCGCTGTCGCCAAGTTCTGGCAGCGCGTCCTATGCCTCTCACGGAAGACGCGCGTTTGAGACAATCCGAGCTATCTATCCGTCTCAAGCAGGGAACAATTACAGCTCAATGTGAAGTCGTGCGCGATTTGTCTGCCTATGGCGCGCATAAGCCCATTAGTGGGACGATTGCATCTTTTTTACAAACTACGCAGAATGTGCTCTGCCAGGAATGGGCCATTGTGGAAGGCATCACGCTTTCAGACGCAGCTGCAGAGGTAGGTTTTCTGCTTGAAAAAAGCAAGTCTGTGTTGAGTGAAGCGGAGACTTGATCGCGAGCTAGACAAAAAGAATTCATCCTCTTTTCATAAAATCGAACGTAAACACAAACTCCCGGAAATCCGGGAGTTTGTGTTTACGGTGTGGCTGTTTGCACACCTTCAGCCGCCACTTGACCTGCATATAAAATCATTTGTCGGGACTCTACATCGGGTGAGTGGCCTGTTGTGGTCACACCCTGTTTGACCAATACCTGGTAGAGCGAAGATTTCTCCAAATCCCCACCAAAGATATCGGTCCCGGGAGACGAGGCACCTGCCGGAAACTAATCAAAACGTCCCGAAGGCTTGAAAGGCACAACAATGCTTTTCAACGAAATCTTCGGGACGGTGTGGGATCTCAGTGAGTTGACGTGAATTCTTTTATCTATTTATTCAAGCTTATCAGATAAGCGATCACATCAGCAATCTCTTGTGGGGTGAGTGCACCTCTATCACCCCAGGCCGGCATACTTCTAGCTGGCTCGATCCCTTCTGGCACTGAACCATGCTCAAGGAACAGATCAAGATTGGTAGCGAATATTTTATAATCCGGGTTTACCAGAGTAGAATCAATTGGGTTTAATGGGGGAACTGTCTCATCCGAAGTGCCTGGATTGGGAAACCCGCCTTTACCCTCTTCACCATGACAAATTTGACAGTTAGCAACAAAGATTTTTTTACCAGTATCGATGTTCCCTGTCAGATCAATCGCTGGACCAGGCCCGCCTGGATTGGACGGACGCGCGATGTCTGGTGCAGCACCCGGGATGGGCGTCTCAGCTTCCGGAGCCAGAGTAGCAAGTTGAGTGGGTGTTGCCGAAGGTGGCACAAATCTGGTCGCAGCAAGGGCTTTTACCGGGATCAAAGTTGGGATGGGGGTCCGGTCCACGAACTGAGCAGCTCGAACACAAGTTAATGTGAAACCGCAAGCCGAAACATAAACAAGCCCTAGCCAGAACAAGATAAACAGCAGGAACGCAACGATCGTCCCGTAAATCAGTCTGCGAGTATCATCTTTCATGAATTGCTCCTCCCCTACTTCGGCGCTTTCAGCGTGCGAATAAAATTGACCACGTCCCAGCGTTCAGAGACAGTCAGGTTTTCATTGAGGGCAGGCATACGATCCGGCACTCCATTTGTAATGGTCATGAAGATCTGTCCATCGCTAAAAGCCTTGATCAGAGGAGAGGTTAAGTCAGCTGGTCGAAATTTAATCAGGAACGGCGCGATTGGTCCATTCCCTTGACCTGTTGCCCCATGACACATCTGGCAATTGATCGTAAATAGTTCTTTCCCGCGTGCAAGGGAGGCATCATCCGCCTTCATCGGATTTTGAGGCAGAACCTGGCTGTTCGGGATATATGACGGTCCCTCAATCGGGATCGATTGTTCAGGAGGCGGCAGCGGGTTTTCCATCGGACGGTAGGAGGGCTGGATCTCCATGAAAGAGGGCCAGTCTATCTTAATGATGTCGTAAGAAAAAATCAGTATGATCCCAAAGAGTACGCCTGCTGCTACAAAGACCATTGCCAAACGTTTTAGGATAACGTTGAGACTGGTGCTCATAAATGACGTGCCTCCACGGGCTCAACGGATTCAGCCCCGGCTTCTTTGAGTGCATTTGTGAATTTTTCCTGCTCATCGGTTGGACAGCTAAATAACACTGCAATTTTACCGTTGCTGATTTCAGGAGTATATTGCTTTGGCGTATAGGAAGGGAAGCCACTATCAACGAACATCCCAATGAAGGAAAAGCCCATTAGCCCAAGCATGGTCATCTCGAAGGTGATGATGAGACCCTGTGGCACAGGGAAGATTGGCTGCCCGCCCACACGCAAGGGGTAGAGATAGGGTATCCCATAAATGAGGAAGATGCCCAAAGCAACTCCCATGATCGCGCCAACCAGGCCGATGCGTGATACGTAGGTGATCGCGGCCGGCCTGCCCAAAATGGTGTGCTTGACAGGGATTCCCGAAATGACGTTCATGTCGTCATCCTTCAAACCCATTTGCTGTAATTTGTCGACGCCCTCTGCAGCGGGCTCGATATCTTTGAACATGGCAAGAAGTGTAATTGCTTCAGACATAACTAAGCCTCTCTTTACTCCATGTCACTGAGGGTGGAAACTTCGGCTTTGCCGATCTTTCGAATCAAGTGAGCTTCCTGTCCCTCCTGCACTTCCCAAACGGGGATCAAAGGAATGACTCGGGAAGCCAACATATACAAGAGCAAGAACAATGCGAAGGTACCCACCGTCATCGGAACTTCAATACGAGGATAATATTGACGCCAGGTAAACGGCATACGATTAATGGTCACGCCTACGGGGATGATAATGTAACGCTCCAGGTACATACCAACATTGATCAGAAGACCGACGATTGCCAATAGCCAGGGGGTCTCACGCCACTTCCTCTTCCATAGGATCGCCCAGGGAACCACAATATTTACGAACAACATTGTGAACCAAAGGTAAGCCAAAGGACCCTTCTCGGTGTATTCCTGCACGAGCTTATCCCATTTGTTGCCGCCATACCACGGAACAAGATAATCATTGAAGTAAAAATATGCCCATGCCATGGAAACGAGCAACATCAACATACCCATCGTATTGAAATGCTCTGGCCGGATGAAATACTTATAATGTTTCATCGTGGAACGGAGCAGGAACAAGACAATGGCTACAGCCGCCATGCCAGAGTGCAGCGCACCAATAACAAAGTACGGACCAAATACTGTAGACGACCAGCCTGGGCGAGTCGCCATCGCGAAATCCCAGGACACAATCGTGTGCACTGAGAACATGACCGGGATGATCGCGAAGGCAAAGATGTTCATCGCCGTGGTGAGATTCTTCCATTCCCCTTCCGTGCCTCGGAAGCCAATCGCCAGGATTTTGTAAAACGGCTTCAACCAGCCACTCTCCGTGCGATCGCGTGCCATCGCCAAATCGGGGATGAGAGGCAGGATCAAATACATAGTGCTGCACGTCAGATACGTTGTGATCGCCATGAGGTCCCACATCAAGGGTGAATGGAAATCGGGCCAGATGGTACGCTCATTTGGAATCGGAAACATCCAGTACGTCAGCCAGACACGTCCCAAGTGCATGAAGATACTCAATCCAGCCTGGACCAGACCAAAAGTTGTCATCAATTCTGCCGCGCGAGTGAAGGGACGACGGGATTCCACTTTCATGACTCGCAAAATTGCCGAGATGAATGTGCCAGCATGGCTGATACCAATCCAGAACACGGTGTTGACCAGGAAAACGCCCCAGTAATCGGGGCGGGTCACGCCTGCCGTGCCCTGACCTTGCATGATCAGGATATACCATTCATATCCCAAACAATAAAGAACGGTAATCGCCAGGAGACCAGTTATTACCCAGAACTTCCAATTTGTCTCATGCATCGACTCCATTACCATTGCGTTCATCTGGCCGCGCGGTAGTGGATCGTGCATCAAATGTTCACGAGGGTCTTCATGCTCTTCAGTATGTGGACGAGCAAACGGTCGGGCAATTGATGTCATCTAGACTCCTCCTGCCAGATACGTAATGCGTGGCAGTGTTCCTAATTCAGCATGGATTTGATCGGCGCGGCTAGGATGAGCGGCGGCGAGCTGGTTAATCTTTGACTCCGGATCGTCCAGACGACCAAAGGTGATTGCATTCGCCGGGCAAGCCTGTGCACAGGCAGTTGTAAATTCACCATCCCGAACATCGCGGCCCTCAGATTTGGCCTTATCTTCTGCCTTATGAATCCGTTGGATGCAGAACGTGCATTTCTCCATCACCCCCCTCCGCCGTACGGTCACATCGGGGTTCATCTGGTTGTGCAGGGTAACCAACTCAGGGTGAACACGCTCGTCGTTATAATCCCTCCAATTGAAGGCGCGCACCTGATAAGGGCAATTGTTTCCACAATAACGCGTGCCCACACAACGGTTATAGACCTGCAAATTGAGATCTTCAGACATGCTGTGCACCGAAGCATAGACTGGACAAACCGATTCACAGGGCGCATTATGACATTGCTGGCAGAGCATGGGCTGAAACGGAGTCATCTTGACTTCAGGATAATCCATGCTGTCCCATAAGCGCTCGATGCGGATCCACTGCATCGTGCGCCCATAACCTGCATCATCTTCGCCCACAATTGGAATATTGTTTTCCATCGAGCAAGCAGCCACACAGGCCTGGCAACCTGTGCAGAGATCCTGGTCGATCACCATGCCCCAGCGTCCGCCCAACTCTTGTTCTGATTGATTCGTAAACCCAGATAGTTCTAATTCAGCGGCCATAAAACTCTCCTATTTTTCCTTTGTAAACCCATATACACCCAGCTTGCCTTCCAGCCGTGAAAGCACCTGCTTTTTGCCTGTCTTTTCAATCTTGACTTTCACCCCTGCAAACGCCAGGTCTCCTGCCTCATTGAAATGTGGACCAAGGACATCTGCTGGATTCACCCCGCGTCCTTGGGCATAGATCCCATAGGCAGTGTGACCCTGTCCAAACGGCATGGCGATCACATCCGGACGTATAGCCGGGTATAGATAAACCGGCGCCTCCACCGTCCCGGCCTCGCTTACGACTTTGATCACATCATCATTCTCAATTCCAAGGTCGTGGGCCGTCTTGGGGTTGATCTCGACCCAGGTGTTCCACATGACCGTTGTCGTTGGGTCTGCCAATTCCTGGAGCCAGGGGATATTTGCACCTGCTTCCCCCAGCGTAGGTGAGACAAATGGCTTGAAGAAAAATTCACCTTCACCGGCAAACTCGGTTGCCTGCACTCGGAGGTCTTTGCCGAGCGCAGCTGCAGCCACAGGAGCTGCTAGTTCTGTGCTGTTCTTCCACCAACCACCATACTGTTGGAAATATGCACTGAATGAATTGATCTCGGGTGCCGCAAAGGAGCCATCTCCCTCACCGACCAGATTGGCCAGTTTGCTCTGAACGAACGCGACCTCATCATTGAAGGGCAGAGCCTGGGCAGCCTTATCGCCAGCCAGCTTGGCAGCGGCGATCAATACATCCGCAGTTCCGCGCGCATCATAAAACAGTTGGGGTGTATCTTTGTCATAGACTCCGGAGACCACCGGCTGCAGGCCCGAAAGCACAGATTGCGTTGCGCCCGTTGCAACCCGCTGGTAGCCCCAGGATTCAAGCCCATGGCGATCGGGGAAAACATAATCAGCAGCGACAGCAGTTTCATCAGGGAAGGTAGCAAATGAAATGACCGTTCCTACCTTTGCCAGTGCCTCAGCAAACCCAAGAGACTTGGGTAATTCAAAGACCGGGTTCACGCCGTGAACGAACAAGGTCTTGATCCCACCGCTCTTCAGCGTACCGATAAAATCAGCCATTTCCTGCGTGCTCGCAGGGCGCTGATATCCAGCTTCATTCGGCGAGAGTGGTGAAAGGAACACGCCGCCAGCTTTACCGAAGTTGCCAGTCAATGCATTGAAAAGAAGAATAGCTTCTGCAATTTGCAGACCATTACTCAACCCTATGGCGGCGCCGCCCGGAACAGCGATTGGACTTTGGGCTTCTGCAACCAATTGTGCAATGTGCTTCAATGTCTCCAACTTTATATCCGCAGCAGAGGCGACCTTGGCCAAATCGACCGAGGCGAACGCCTGCGGGACTGTGCCGCCTTTTGCCTCAGCCACGAGCCTGCCAATCGCAAGCGCAACCAAGCCTTCGGTCCCGGGACGGATCGGGATCCACTCATCGGCTTTGGCAGCCGTCGAAGACATGCGGGCTTCAAATTGAATGAAGTAACCACGCCGTTGGGGATTCGCGCCGCGCATTTTTGCAAATTCGCGGGTGTATGCAACCGGGGAAAGCCAGGTCTCGAGGAAGTTGGCGCCAAAGGAAAGGACCAGATCTGCACCCCCAAGATTGAAGAAGGGTAGCGCAGCCTGACCGAAGCGATTCTCCGCCGCCTTACTCAAAGTGGCTCGTCCATCAAACAGGCTCCCCACCCCAAACCGGATCGGGGCGGGTGCGCCAATGGAAGTTGCCAGATCAGACACCAGGTCAAAGAGGTGATCGGAAGTCATCCCCATGAGAAAGGCAACCCCTGCGCCATCTTTGAGCGCATCCGCAACAGTCTGAATAGCATCATCCCATTTCATGGTAGGTTGCGTGTTTTGAAAATCGGCATCGTAAAGTGTCTCGCCACGCTTGTGCTTGATCGGCCCTGGAACACGATTTGGATTATATAAACCCTGCAGGGTCGTTTGTCCTCGCGGGCAAGTTTTCCCGAGGTTCACAGGATGGTTGGGATTGCCTTCTACTTTAATAGCGCGTCCCTGCATCGTGCGGACGATGAGTCCACAGCCTGCTGCGCATTCACGGCACGTCGTGGCGTAATAAGTGCTCAAGCCGTTATAGTAATACTCTGGCATCTTCGTATACGGCTCGCGCTTGACATAACGCGAGGCCGGACCACAACCGGTCAACACCGCCGTGGTGGCTGCGCCGACACTGGCAAGCTTGAGAAAATCACGCCGGGAGATTTTTTCACTCATAGTTAGTCTATTCCTTTTACCCGGTTCAATAATGGCAAGTGCCGCAATCCGTGAGCTTGGTAAGTTTCACCGGATCATTGGCAAATCTCGTTCTATGACACTTCAAACACCAACCCATATTCATGACCTGAGGGTTTTTGGCAATTTCAACCTGGGTCATGTCGCCATGGCAGTTTTCACAATTCAAGCCTGCCGCGATATGTGGGCGGTGTGTAAAATGAACAAAATCTGGCACCTGTGCGACCGGCACCCAGGCGATCTCTTTATTATTCAAAACATAATCCTTCAATACTGCCAGTTTAGGGCTCGTATTTGTCTTCGCAATCTGCTGGTGGCATCCCCAGCATTTTGTAAGAGTAGGCAGCCCCGGGGAAGGTCCGCGCAGCGCACCAGGGTGACAATACAAACATTGAACACCTAACCCTACATGTAATTTATGTGTAAACTGAATTGGTTGTGCGGGTGATTGCTGAGAATAAAATATCCCAAATGCAACAAGGCTAAACAAAGATAACGCCGCAATCAGCACCGCTATCCGCCCCATTGGCTGTCTCAGCCATTCCAAAAAATTCCTGATCATGCCTGCTCCTGTGACAAGATTTATTCTTGATATTGCCTGATACTAAATAAATGAAATCTTCTTGCTGAACATTCGGCATTCGCAATAACCGGTAAGAGTGCTTCTACATCAATTTCAACTGACAACAGGAACTCATTATTGCCCTACCGCTTGTCTGCTTCATTTCCAACTTAGATTCGCATTCGTGCGGTAGCATGTAACACAAGACTCGCCCCGATCAGTTTCACGTGATGGGACGAGTAAATGCTCTAATAAGTGTTAAGTCAGGGGCTTAAACTCATTCTCCTCTCGAGCTGCTATATGCCTTGTCGGCGCGGGCATTATACTTCAAAAGCACGTGCAAGTACATAATAAAGATAGAATTAGTAGATTGGGCGCATGATATACTTAACTGAGCTTATGCAGAACGTCTCGACACTTGCGCCCCGCGGCGCAGCGAGTAGCAATGAGTGTCGGGATGATGTGTGTAACTTGAGCCACTGGGCTAAACTTAAGAGCTTATGAGAAAATTTATGCGCCCCTTCATCACAATCGGACTAGGGTTGGTCCTGGCCTTATTCAGCGCAGCATTGACATATTCCGCGCCGCCTGCCATGCAGGGAGATTTGGCTGCTGCAGCTCTTTTCCTTCAACCCACCGGTACCCCGCAACCTGAAGATCTCTCCAAGATCGGTTCCACCAATGGAATCATTGCCATGGGATTCATTATCGCGCTGATCATCGTGATCCCCATCCTGCTGCGCAGAAAATCATGGAGGGAGACGGGCTAGGTTAAAGGTTAAATCCCTTTCCAGGTATTTGCCTTTGCGATCCGTTCGCCCAATGGGGGGTGAGAGTAGAACATGAAGACGACCCATTTTTCGGGATCAGCTTCCCCAAGATTCTGATTTGCCAATCTCGTAAATGCCGAGGCGAACGCTTCCTTCTTCCCGGTAGCCTGCAAAGCGTAATCATCAGCCATGGCCTCGCGCCAGCGGGATACCGCGTTGTCCATTGGCATCGTGATGAGCCCGTATGCGCCAAAGATGAGCCCCAAGGCGGGAAACGCAGCAATATCAGCCGGGCCGTTGAAGCCGAAATAATGGATCGCCCAATTGAGTGCCAGTGAGGCAAGATACAGGCTAAGCGTCGTAGAGAGCGCACCGAAGGTGATCAAAAATGGGATATCGCGATGGACCTGATGCCCCAGTTCATGAGCGAGCACCGTTTCGATTTCATCGGTGGAAAATTCATTGATGAGCGTATCCCCGATGACAATGCGCCGCGTATTTCCAACGCCGGTCAGGGCGGCATTGGCAGCCTTGGTTCGCTTCGACATATCATACTTGAAGACGCCCTGTACCCTGGTGTTCGCCCGCCTGGCAAGCTCAAGCAAACGATCGGCAAGATCTTTATGTTCATCGCCCAGAGGGACATATTTATTGAACAAGGGCATGATGAGGACCGGCGCCAGGTTGGAAAGCAGGACGCTAAAAATCAGCATCCCAATCGCAGCCCACAGCCACCACAGGCTGCCCGTGACGCGCAGGGCCAGGTAAAGTAACTCGAGCAGAAGCAAGCCCAGGGGCGCACCGATCGCTAATCCTTTGATTTGGTCGATGACCCAGTCCTTGAAAATCTGGTTGGATTGGCCAAAACGGTGCGGGAGGACAAATCCACTGTAGTAGCCAAGCGGGAGGTTGATGATGAAGTAGATTCCGCCGAAGATCGCCACAAACAGCACCACTAACAGCCATTGATTATTTGTAAAAGCCGCCAGCCAATTGCGCAGTGCAATGCTCCAGCCAAAGAACAGCCACGCAATGGCATAGA
Source organism: Anaerolineales bacterium (assembly GCA_035298105.1). Classification (GTDB taxonomy): domain Bacteria; phylum Chloroflexota; class Anaerolineae; order Anaerolineales; family Villigracilaceae; genus Defluviilinea. The sequence goes on from DATGYJ010000211.1 coordinate 18,145, forward strand.
TCCCACTGAAAATGGTGTCCACTAACCATAAACGGCGGTGGAGACGCGCATATTGTTTGGCCTGCTTTTGTCGTTCGGGATCAAGCATAATATTTTTGGTCATAAGGGTCCATCCTTTAGGAAACAGCTGATTGTAATTTCCTGCATTCGTGCTATGCTATCTATGGGAGGCTGATATGAAGAAAAATCTAGCTGCTGCTATCCTTCAATACACCATTCGCATTCTACTATTTGAACTGGGGCTGGCTATCATCCTGGGAGCAATCCTCTTCTTAAGAGAAAATTCACTGGACTCTTTTGGACAGTGGATGTTCTGGGCAGGACTGGTCATTATGGCAATCGGCGCTTCCAGCCTGCTGGGGAATTGGGGCGTCACGCGCAGCGGTACGTACCAGATCGGCATGACTGTCGGCGAACAAGACATCTCCTCTCGGACAAGGGCTGATCTAAGGGAAGAGCAAGCCAGTTTCTCTTTTCTGCAATTATCTCTGGGCGTCGGATTCCTGGCAATCCTTATCAGTGGATTGCTGTAATTCCAAAGAGAACCCGGGCCGCCTTACGACTCTCCGCTTTCTGAAACGGGTTTTTGCTTCGAAGAAAATTGAACGTGGACCAGAAAATTCCCGAGGGCAACCAGCGCAATTAGTTCTGCCCACCGCCAGAGAGAGACTGTATTGAACGTCGTAGCCCAGCCGGCATAAAAGTTTATCATCAGGTCAAAATCCCAATTCGGGAACGCCAACCAGATGCGATTGAAGATAATTTGAATAGTCAGAATTAGCAAGATCTTAGGCAAGGATAGGTTCTTGACCTGCAAACCTACCAGCACAGCCAGGGGCACAAAGAAATACGAAGCAAACCGTCCTAGATCACTCCCTCCCAGAATGACAAGCAGCAGGACCAGACCGGAATAGTAAGCTAAATAGCTAAGCCATCCTTTGGGAATCTCTTCCAACAGGATCCTAAAGGCGGACCTGCGATATAAAATCAGAAGCGGCAAAAAATAAGCCGCAACAATATAGACGATATTGATATCACGCGACCAAAATGAAAGAAGGGAAAGCGCCTGACCGATACCTTCTGGCGACAACAGCTGCACTTGTTCTTCATGCGCGCTCGCGGGTATAAGATAACGAGGCAGGATGACCGCAATGCCCAAGCCAATCGTGGATATCACCACATTCCTGATCGCCGCTTGGCTGCCTTTGTGCTGAAATTGCGCTGCAAGATAAGCCAGGAGAGGCACTATCGTAAATTCACGGAATTGCAGACCAGGCATGGTTGTCAAAAGCAATGGAAAGAAATAATCGTGGAATGCCAACCGTGTCCCGATCAAGATAATGGGATAAGCCAGAATGTCTGGCCGGTACACGTCAAAAAGCGGGTATTTGAGGTTATACAGAGAAAAAGCCACGGACAACATCCCGACATAAGCGCTCTTTTCGGATTTTGTCAGATGCCTTACGAGCACAAAAACTCCTGATAGCTCACTGATGGCGCCAAGGTAAACCAGGACTTTGAAGCTCTTGTAAATGGAAAGACCGGTAAGATTATGCAGGCCGCCCGCCAGCAGCGGCCCGGCGAAACGATAGATAAAAGGAGAACGCCGGAGCTCCGGAGCCAGGCCGCGTTCTGCCATTTGGATATATAGGATGGAATCATAAAAATACTTGGAGAGAACATTATTGGTTAAGAGATCGACCAGGACGACCAGCGCAACACTGACCCCCAATGGAGCAACATACCTTTTCAGGAAAGATAACAGCATTTCAGGCTTATTTTTCCATTTCAGCCGCAAGCAGGGCGATAATCTGTTCAGATTTCATTACCTTGCCATAGGATTTGAGCGCAGCCAGGAACGCCTTGTGGACCTGTTCTGCAGGAATCGTGGTATCCCCATAGGTGAGATCACGCGTCGCACACGCATCTTCAGCAACAATGACCTGAAAGCCAAGATCGGAGGCAGCCCGGGCAGTGGCATCCACACACATGTGGGTCATCATGCCCGTGATGATGACGCGCTCGATCTCCCAGCTTTTCAAAAGCTCCAGCAGGTTCGTGTTCAGGAATGAATTTGGCTCATGTTTATAGACGATCGGCTCGCCTTCGAAGTGCGCGACCGAATCGTGAATGTCTGTGCCGCGCTCGCCGGAGATGAAAAACGTGGCACCGGGTTTATTGGATACATGCTGGATGTGGACATGGTGACCGCCGTGCTCACGAAAACACTGCAGGATCATGTACGCCTTTTGCGCGGCTGCCAACGGGTCGACCAGCGGATACTTTCCGCCGGGGAAATAATCATTCTGAATGTCGATGATGAGCAGGGCTGTGTTCATAGATTTTCTCCAGATATTCCCTTTGTTCATGTCGTTGCGAGCGCAGTCGAAGCGTAGACGACGATTGCGAACGCTGCGCAGTCGTCGGGGTTTCGGTGCTCTCGCACCTCAACACCCTCCTCGCAACGACATGATTATTTTGGGATTGATCCTTTGAGTATAGTCCAAGTCTCAGGAATTGAGCAGCAAAGAAAACCGAGGGAATGCCGCAAGCGGGAACATTTTAGCGATGGACTGCGTCATTTGGCTGATCGTTCGCACTTCTCGACCACCAACTTCCCCCAACTTACAAAGATAATCCTGTACTAATCCTGTACTAATCCTGTACTGATCCCCTACTGCTCTCTCGCCATGCACTCGCCATGCCTCGGAGCAAGCTACCGATCGGCGTGGGTCTTAGCCAAGCACCCCTGCGAAGCGCCCTCGCGAAGCACCCTGCTAAGGGTGATAAGGGTGTAAAGGGCCCGACCCCGCCGTCCCCTGAATCAAACTTGCCCAATCCAAACGATGGATTGGGCAAGTCTTTTCTTAAATTCAGTAAATCACAGGTTTGGCCTTGGAGTCGGACGGCTTGCCGCCCATAATCGCAGGAGCACGCCCTACGGGCAGTCCTGGACTCCAAAGTCACATCACATCTTGTGGTGTGGGTTCGGCTCGCTTATTGACAGCGCCTTGATCCCGGGTGGCCTTCGTCACGAAATCCCTGACGACCGAAGCAGCAATCGAGACACTTTGATCGCCGCCGATGATCATGGCGTTGACACCGACCACCTCCCCTTTGGCATTGACCAGCGGTCCCCCGGAATTGCCCGGTGCGAGCGGCACGTCGGAGCGCACGATCGGCAGCTTGTCGCCGCGCTTGTTTTGAGCTGTCACCAGGGCGCTGACGATCCCACGCGTGACCGTGTTGCGCTGGCCCCACGGGTGCCCGAAGGCAAAGACCATTTCACCGACGCGCGGCGAAACGGGAGCAGGCTTGAGCGGCGTCAGACCCGTAGCGTCAATGGCCAGCAGCGCCAGGTCTACATCCGGGTCACGTGCGATCAGGCGCGATTCGTATTCGCCGTCATTTTGCAGGACGACGACCGGGGTATGCCGCCCGACCACGTGACTATTGGTCAGGATCAGCCCGTTCGCATCCCAGACGATCCCCGCCCCTGCCCCGAAGCGATGACCGCGCACGATGACCAGCGCCGGCATCACCTGCTCGACAAGTTCATGGATCGTTTGTGTAAAAGTACCGTTGAAGTTCATATTATCTCTCACCGACTTGCACGTTCAATACCTGAGGCTGCCCGCCCCGCAGGATCTCAAGCGGCGCGGACTGGCCTACAACCTCGCCATTGAGGCGTGCAAAGAGCTCATCGTGGTGGAGGACAGGCTTGTCTGCCACCGCGACGAGAATATCACCGACGATCAAGCCGCCTTTCGAAGCCGGGCTGCCGTTCTCGACGCCGACGATCAAAAGGCCCGTGGCCTGCTCGCGCTTGAGCGCTTTCTGCGAAGCCGCGGCGATTTCAACGGTCTGGCTGCGAATGCCGAGGTAGCCGCGCTTGATGCGGCCGTTCTTGACAAGCGTCTCCGCAATGTTCC
>DATGYJ010000212.1:0-2304 GCA_035298105.1 Anaerolineales bacterium
GATTCGGTCGGATGAGCGGAAAGCCAGGTTGAAGCGGAGGCTGATCCGCCTAAGAGTGCGGTATACGCTTGGAGAAGAAGTTCCTGTCCAGGCAGTGGAGGAGAATGAATCTCATTCAAAATTCCCACGGCAGATTTGACATCGCCAGCGCGTTGCTTGAGCCGGGACTGCCCCAACATCAGAGGGAGCAAAGCTTCCCAAAAGTTCCATAAGTGGGCATGGACCAAGCCATCGTTGAAATATTTGCTGGCAGCATCTAGGTCGTTCCATTCGAATTGGAGCGCTCCGAGACCCGCATAAGAAAGGGCAATAAATGGTGATACCGATTGTGTCGATCCTAAGGCTTCTGCCAGTGCCTGGTTATAGGTTTGATATGCGTCATGTAGCCTTCCCTGTGTCACCTGGGTGTTGGCAAGGTGAGCTGTGGCTAGGTAGAACAGGTTGGAGTTCTCGGTCTGACGGCAAAATGGGATAGCCTCGGCAAATGTCTGGGAAGCGAGATGCAGGTCACCCATATTTTCAGCATGTTGACCAAGGTTGAAGGCGATGACCGGTTTCAGGTTGATGACTGTATTAAGCAGACAAATCTGTTCGGAGGGCAGGGCATAGAGCTGATCGCGAATGGCGAGGATGTGGGCGCGTTGTCCATTCGATGACCGATTGGTGGGAAGTTGTAATCGAGCGATCAGAACCTCAAGCAAGGCTGCGCGTCGGGCGGGATCCAAAGAGGGATCGCTCAGGGCACTTTCAGCTGGCAGACCGAAATGAGTTTCAATACTTTCGAGCCAAGTGGGAATTTCGGTGTAATGATTGGAAGCTAACCCTGCCCAAGCAACTTGGGCACACAAAGAGGGGGACTCTTTAGGAAAATCGGCAGGAAGTAGACTGGCTAGTTCGAATAATTGGGGGAGCTCACCAGCTGCAAAGAATCTGCTGGCGTTTCTCTCCAGCAGCCTCAGGACAGCGCGGTTATCTGAAATAGCACGGGCATGACGGATAGCAGAAGTGATGTCGTCTCGTGACTCGTACCAGTCCACAGCAGCGCGATGGAGGTTTGCAATCTCCTCACTGTTGTGAGTCTGTCGCAGACGTTGACGTAGCAGTTCAGCAAAAAGATGATGATAACGGAACGACTCGCGGCGATTATCCAGCGGCAGGATAAAGAGGTTTGCGCGCTCCAATGTATTGAGCATGGCACGGCTGTCCTGTCGCCCCGTAACAGCATCGCAAAGTGAGGCGTTCAATTGATCAAGGATGGATGTTTGCAGGAGAAAGCGTTGGACTTCCACCAATTGACGTTGAAGCACTTCTTCGACAAGGTAATCAGCAATGTGATGGTCATCGCCGCTGAAGGCGGTAACGAAATGATGAGGGTCGGTCTCATTCTGCATGGAGAGAGCTACCATTTGCAAAGCAGCGATCCATCCCTCCGTGCGCTGACCAAGCGACATAATATCGGTATCGGCCAGCCCCAATTGCATAGTCTCGTTCAGGAAGGTAGCAGTTTCATCCGGTGTGAAACGCAGGTCATTGGCGCGAATCTCGATCAGTTGTCCGCGCCCGCGCCGCCGTGCCAAATTCAAAGGCGGGTCGGAGCGTGTGATGATCACTAAACACATTTGCGGTGGCAAATGATCAAGCAGGTAACTCAGGCTTTCGTGAATGGCAGGAAGTTCGATCACATGGTAATCATCCAGCACGAGGATCAATTCTTTTTCCAGACCGATGATGTCGTTGACCAATCCCGTAATGATCTGTTGAATGGATGGTGTTTGCGCGGCGTATAGTGCGGGACGCAAACCTTCACCGATATGGCTGTCAACGGATTCCAGCGCGGCATCCACATAACGCCAGAAGTGCAAGAGATCGTTGTCACCTTCATCGAGGGCAAGCCATGCGAAAGCTCTCCCGTTGGCGCGAGCGCAATCCACCACCAGAGTCGTTTTGCCAAAACCTGCTGGAGCAGAGACGAGCGCGCAAGGAACCCCATTCCGCCATGCCTGGGTAAATTTGTCCAACAAGGATTTACGTGTCACCTGATTGGTGCGCGGTGGCGGAGGGAAAAGTTTGGTCCTGAGCAGGTCAGGCATGCAGGGATTATATACCCTCCCATATTGGACTGTGTACTGGCTGGAGCGAAGGGTTTGACGGTCTGCGGCTAGGCCTCCTTGCTTTGAATCTGCTCATTCGCCCGCAGCCCACGGCCTCTTCGCCAATTGAAAATTGAAACTACTATGCTACCCAGCAGCCCTACGCTGCAACCAATCCCCATGGCGCCAAATGCGCTATCTGGTGCGCAAGCGA
>DATGYJ010000213.1:0-9377 GCA_035298105.1 Anaerolineales bacterium
GAGTGATTGGTATCTCAATATTTAGGCTTGCCCTGCTTTATCTGTAGAAAGAGGTTTGAACTCGGGACCTCACGGACCCAAACTGTACTCAGAAATTTCGAACTGGAGACCTCATAGACTAATGATTTTTCATAGTCGTAAGGTCAAACTTAGGTAAGAAGCAGAGACAAGATTAGAAGACCATGTAAACCCATTACTAAAATCTCAGGGTCCCCTACTCTAGAGTATTCCGCCGACTTTAACGCGCCCTTAACGATATTGTTACGGGCGCTTTTTATGATGAGAGCAAAAGACGCATGATGGTCTCGGAGTGATGCTGTATCAATTCATACTAGATAAGCCGATGATTCTAAGGCCATACTTAATGAATGGATACTATCCACCATCATTGAGCAAAGGATAGAAAAAGGAATAAACATGAACACCAACAATTGGAAAACTTTCATGATGTTCGCCGTGAGGGTAATCGTCGCACATACACTGACCTACTTCACCTACGGCATCATCATGTCTCAGGTATTCGATTACAACGCCATCTTCGCGCGTGAAGTCATCCGCGATTACATGCTTGCGATTGGCGAACGCAATGTGTTCCTGCACTTGTTCATGCAACCCGTCCGCGGTCTGATTTTCGCCATCGCGCTATGGCCCCTTCGCGATCTGTTGCTTGAGAGGAAAAACGGTTGGCTGATCCTGTGGGGTCTGCTCGTTTCGATTGGAATTCTTTCCACCCCAGCCGCCGCTCCAAGTTCCATCGAAGGCATGGTCTATACCAGAATCCCGATGTGGTATCACCTGATGGGTATCCCTGAGATTGCCCTGCAGACACTATTCTTTTCCATCTGGGTGGTCTGGTGGGAGCGCCAATCCGCCGAGAGCCATGCCGCAGAAGCAAAGAAACGGAATCCCCTACTTGTCCAATTTGTCAAAGCCGTTATTAGTGCATGCTTTGGCTACATCGGTTATGCAATTGGCGGCCTTCTTTTGGTCGCCCTGACACGGTCAGATATTGATATTGGAGCCGCCGGCACAGATTTCAAAATGCAATTCATGTTCGTCGTTGCATTCTTCATCAACGCGATCACGATATTGTGGCTTGCACACCTATGGCAGGCAAACCCAAAGTCGCTCTGGTCTGTCTTCAGCCTCTTCTGGTTCGTGGATGCAATTGTGCCATGGTTGTATCAGACGCTGATTTTCGGAGGATCCCATATCCCCACGGTCATAATACTCGGATTCTTTCCTGCTGCGATCATCACCCTCAGCATTTGGCTGAATCAGATAAGGCCTGCAATACAGGGAAGGACATAAATTGTTTAGCCAATGTTCACCCGGTCTCTAGCTCGATCAGAGTATGAGCTTCAATCATCGTTGCCAAGTCCTTAGATCTGGAGAAATATGTCTCGCTTATCCAAATCGCTACTCATTGTTATTGTGATCCTACTGGCGGTTGTTGTAGTATATGGATCTCAACCTCAGGGAGACAGAATCGTTCGTCTCACCGAACAAGGAGGTGATTGTGGTTCAGCTGTGCAGCTCAATCAAGGCAATATCCTGGAGTTATTTGTAAATCGAGATCCTTCCTCAAGTTACGCGTGGGAAGCCAGCATTCGTGGTCCGGACCAGATCCTGGACATGGGTAATGCGAAATACGGACCCCTCTCGAGCATCGGCGCGAGCGGACTGTATCTCTTGCAGTATCGCGCGACTATCAAAGCCCAGTCAGTCCTCAAGTTGGCATATCTTCCTTTATCTGGGAAGAACAGGCAGCCACTCAAGACTTGTGAAGTGACAGTGCACGTTAAATAGCACATCTTCAATATGTCAAGTTGATGCCTAAATGACTGCATGAATTACTTTGTAATACTAGATGAAATCACTCCTGAAGCACCCCTCGCGGGACAGCGAGGTTCTTATGATGAAATCGAGATTTCCTGTTTGTTATTACTCCGCAATTCTTGGTGCGAGTGTATATATTGCGGTTGCGATCCTCGCTTATGTACGATATTTCGTCTCTTTCTCCCCGACACACAACTGGCTTAGCGACCTCGGTAATCAAATCGACAATCCACACGGGGCAATCCTCTATAACACTGGTGTCATCACGAGCGCGGTATGCCTCGCAATCTGGTTCACAGCCGGATTGTCCCAATGGAAGCTAAAGCATAAAGTGGTGCAACATCGATTGTTGCTCATCTCGCAAATCGCAGGCCTCCTTGCCGCGTTTGCGACAACCATGAGCGCCATCTATCCAATTAATATATTTCAGATCCATGCTTTCTGGTCAAAGGTTCACTTTATGATGTCTTGTATGGTTTTTGGGTTCTCGGTATCTGCGCTGCGATACCATCCTCTCTTACCTCAAGCAAATCTCTATGTCGGTGCAACCACGGCAGTGCTGCCAACCTTAATGTTAATTTTTGGTAATTCCTACTGGTTTGAATGGGCTACGGTAGGATGCATGATCGTCTACATGCTTTTGATCGGCAAAGCGTCACTCACTTTTTCAAGGTCCCGGAACAGTTCTATTCCTGGTAAATCTTCGATAGACCTGCGAAGGGATCCTTTATGAAAAGGCAGCAATGAAAACGATGAAGCAGTATGTATTCAAAAAGAAAGTGTTGATCTCGATTACCCTGGTTTTGATATTGTTGTTCTTGGGTTCACTTTCTCTACGCACAGGTAGGCAAGAGATGCTTTCTGAATTCGGCATATATCAGGGTTACACAGAGGAAATCTATGATAGCACACAGCGGACATCTGACTACCTGACCCTATCGGATGGCACTCGTCTGGCGTACGACCTAATCATTCCCACCAAAAAGGGAATTCCCGCCGATACACCATTGCCGGTGCTTCTTTCATACACGCCATATGGACGTACCTGGACGATATTCGACGAGCATGGCAAATTCCTTGTGGGCGGTTTTGTGGATACACGCAGTAAAATCATGGCTCACATCCGTTACTGGATCAGCGGCGATGAGGGACGCATCATGGATCCGATTTTCAAGGACAGATGGCTGGGGCCTGTGATTAAACACGGTTATATCGTTATCTCGGTCGACCGGCCCGGCACAGGTGCTTCGTTCAGTTCGCCTACCCCTGGTAGTATGGAGACAGCTGCCAAATTCCTAAATGAGATCATCGATTGGATTGTTGCACAGCCATGGTCGGATGGCAACGTAGGCATGTATGGCGAATCTCAGCTAGCCATGGTTCAGTTTGCCGCCGCCGCCGCAGGTAACCCTCATTTGAAGGCCATCCTTCCAGCATCTAGTCCTATCGAAATGTATCAGTCGGTGATGTATCCGGGCGGCGTATTCGATAAAGCCTTTACTTCTTTATACGGTTCGGTGGCCCTACTCGAGACGATGGCCACGCCTGTCGATAGCGATCCAGAGGGCAAGCTCCTCGCTCAAGCTCGAGCATCGCGCAATAGCAAAGTCAGCGCCAAGAGCGCGCTGGAAATTGCCAGGCAATACCCATTTCGCGACGGTATTGCCGCGGACGGCACGAGCACCTGGCAGCTCATAGCTCTTGACCCATTCATCGAACGTATCAACCAGGCCCAAACACCCATCTATATGACTGTGGGGTGGTATGACGTTTTCACTGCGGATATATTCTACTGGTACGACAACCTCCGCGCGCCCAAGCGCTTGACTGTCCGCCCGACAGATCATAGCCAAGCAAGCGCCAGTCTCGGAGACCTGGACTATGGCACGGAGGCGTTACGCTGGTTGGACTACTGGCTAAAGGGCATCGACAACGGTATCATGGACGAGCCACCCATCCACTATTATCTTCAGGACGGCCCAATGGGGGGAACGTGGCGGACCTCAGAACAATGGCCGCTGGCGACCCAGAAATCGACATCATATTATTTCGGTCCAGGGAAGAGCGGGAGCGTTGGCTCGGTCAACGACGGTAGTCTGACGCCGAACTGTCCGACGATCGCTTCCGCCGCGGACACGTACACGGTGGATTACACAACAACAACCGGGTCAAAGTCCCGGTGGAATGCCGTCGAGGTGGCGCACCACTATCCTGACCTGAGTAGCAATGATGCCAAAGCCTTGACTTATACTACTTCTCCGCTGGAGGCGGATTTGGAGGTCACCGGGCACCCAGTGGTGCACCTCTGGCTCACCACGCGGGCCTCGGACTTGGATGTTTTCGTATATCTGGAAGAAGTGGACACAAGTGGCAACTCTACATATATCACTGAGGGCAATTTGCGAGCCTCTCACCGCAAGCTCGTTCAGCCGCCCTTCAACAACCTCGGATTACCCTACCAATCTCATTTTGAGGTTGATCAATTGCCTATTCCAGAGGGTGAACCGTTCGAGATGGTTTTCCACTTGCTCCCTACATCGTTCCAGTTTCACACTGCCAACCGCATCCGGGTCACGGTCGCCTTTGCTGATGCTGATAACTTTGATACTCCCATCCTGAATCCGGTGTCGCAGTTGCAACTGCTACGGGATCTTGCTCATCTGTCCTATGTTGAATTGCCTGTTAATAAATGACTATACGGAATGACTCAGGCTCCTCCTCATGTTGCCTCCCAAGCTTTGACATGGAGGCCATCATCCGAGAAGATATGTAAAGCTTCGAAGCGTTTGGTCAACGGGTGAAAAACTATGAAGCTGTCAATATTGAAACTGTTGTTGGCTATGGCCTTGCTCTACAATGTGTTCTCTTATCGCCTAGCGGCAGCACCTATGTCTATCTGGGCAGATGCATCTTTAACAATTGCGAACGTGCAAGTCGGGTCGACAGAGCTCGAAGCTTTCATCGATACTGTTATGCTTGACGACATGATGATCAACCATGTTCCAGGGGCAGTCGTGTCGGTGGTCAAAGATGGTCAGCTAATCTTTGAGAGAGGATACGGCTATGCGGACTACGAAAATAGAATTCCGGTCAACCCCGATCACACGTTGTTCCGCGTAGGGTCTATCTCCAAACTGTTTATATGGACAGCCGTGATGCGACTCGTCGGGCGGGGCAAGCTATCTTTGGGTGCGGATGTCAACATCTATCTGGACTTCCAGATTCCACCCACATATCCAGAGCCAATCACCATGAAGAGCCTGATGACCCATACCGCTGGCTTTGGAGGTAGCGATCAGGGATTATTTAGAAAGCGCCCCGATGAGCTAAGTTCATTGGAACAATATGTGAAGATGTATATGCCCGCGCGAGTCTATCCCCCAAGTAAGATCGAGATCTATTCCAACTACGGGGCTGCCCTCGCCAGCTATATCGTCGAGTGCATCTCCGGTATGTCATTCAACGACTACGTCGAAAAGAATCTCCTAATCCCACTCGGTATGACCCACAGCACTTTCCGCCAGCCGCTGCCCCTTGAGCTGGGGCCTGATTTGGACAATGGCTACAATTTCTTACAGGGGCGATATGTGAAAGCCGGGTTCGAATACATCGTTGCTTACCGGGTTGGCTCGCTGAGCAGCACAGGAGCCGACATGGCTCTGTTCATGGTGGCCCACCTGCAAAACGGCAAGCTTGGAAAATGCCGGATCTTGTCAGAACAGGCGGCCAAACAAATGCACGATCAACTCTTCACGCATGACCCTCGCATCACCGGCATGGCTTATGGTTTTTATGAAAACAACATCAACGGACAGCGCGTCCTCTCGCATGGTGGCGGTATAGTCTTGTGGTCCTCGAAGGTGTACTTGATACTCGATCAGAACACTGGACTCTTTATCTCGACTAATGGGCCCGGCGGCGTTATTACCAGAGAAGTTCTCTTCAAGAGATTCATGGATCACTATTTTCCGTCAGCACCCAGTTCGGTGCAGCATCCCACGGAGGGATTCTCCAAGCGGGTAGCACCTTATCTTGGTATGTACTATCCTGCCGTCAACAACTTTACTACATTTGAAAAGCTCTTGAGCGGCATAACAATGATCAAGGTCATCTTGTACACGAAAGGCTATTTAGTCATCAGCCAAGATAGCCAAAGAATCCAATTTACAGAGGTCGAACCTGGCCTGATGCGCAAAATCGATGATACGAATGTGGAATTCGTGCTACACACAGTTGAGAACGGTCAGGCTTACCTGCTCTTGATAGGCACGCTGATTAGCTGGGGAATTGCTGCCCTGATCAGGCCGCGCAAGCGTGAGCCTTCTCCCTTCCTGTCTCGCCTGGCGCGCTGGACAAGTATTTTACTTGCTCTTTTACTGATGGTTATTCTGGCAGGCTGGAGTTCTCTGTTAATTACCCCGGACCCGGTCTTTGACAAACCGGTGATACCTTTCAGCCGTCCCCCTCTCTTTTACGCTTTATACCGGCTGAGGTACACCATGTCGGGGCTAGCAGGCTGATGCTAATCTTCACCTCGCTGGTCTGGGCACGCCGCGTGTGGAGCCTGGTCGGCCGATTGCACTACAACCTATTGACCCTTTCTGCTATTTCGTTGCTGTGGGTACTGTGGTATTGGAATTTATTATAGACACAAAAGGCCATATTAACTTGCTATTAAGTTGGTATTGTCTCTGGTCTCATCCAACTGGCCCCATTCACTGGTTATCGCTTCCTTCACCCATTGGCTAGCAAACTGGCGCTATTAGTTAGTTATAGAATCTACGGTGCGGAAACCTGGCTTTGAGAAAAAGCATTGAAGAATTTACGAGCAAATAGAGCGGCCAAACACAGGCCCGCAACCGGAAGGGCACTAATCAGAAAGCGAAAGGCAAGCCCGGCTTGTGGTCCAGGATTCTCGCCAGAGACATAACCAAAAAGTACTCCCACCAGAACCATTGCCAGAGAGTGCAATAAATCCCCCAAACGAATTCCGGAATTCATCAGTCCATAATAAGAAGCTTCATTATAGTTACCAGTTCGATTGATATTTCGGTTGATCAGATTTGCTCGAATAACAATGCTGCACACATTGACGCCTTGCAATGCACCGCCAAACAAAACAGCAGAGAGGCCAGCGGCCGGTGCGATAGGGAAAACTCCAAAACCAATCATGCTGACACCTAATACTGCAGATGTTACGAGGAATACTTTCGGTATTTGCCAGGCTTTCATGAGTTTTGTCCAGGCTGGCATAGTTGCCAATGCGGAAAGCATGGCCAGGCCGGACAGAAGAGAGATCATTTCGGTCCGTGCCTGTAGAGAATATTTCACGTAAAAAGGTACTGCAAAGGCAACCAGGTTTGTGCTAAAAAATGTTACGCTCATCATGAGTACAAACAACCAAAAAATCCGATCCGCCAGGATGCTACGTAAGGTGGGCAAGATCGCAGAGCCTGGATAGATTTGGGTAGTCCGCCCTTCCTGGTTATAAAAGACTGAAAAGAACAAAAGACTTCCTCCAATTAATGCGTACATGATTGCCATCTTGAAAAAACCGATCGTCTGGAAGAAGAGTGGAGATAAAACCAGTACTACTAGAACACCCATGATATTTCCTGTCTGGCAAAAAACTGCCACGCGGGCCCGCTCCGGCGGGGTTCGAAAGAGCTCAGGGTACAACGCGGAGTAATTGATGCCCAGGATCGCGTTGAGTGTTTCATAAAGCAGCATAATGCTAAGCATATAAACAAATAGTTGTTGAGGCGCCCGGAATGCGGCTGGGACGGAGAATACCGCCACAAAAACAAGCATCATAAACCGCACGGCAGTCATTAGCCAGGGTCCGCGCCGTCCCCAGCGAGAACGGGTGTGATCCGATAGGAGTCCTATCAGAGGATCATCAATTGCATCCCAGATGGCGAAGATTGTGCGCACGAAAGCTGCGGAAACAAGCGCCAGACCTAACCAATCGACGTAGTAAAAATAAGCAAAACCTTTCACAGTTTCAATAAATATAGATATGCCAAAATTACCCACTCCAAAAGCCAGCGGAGATTTGCGCGCTTTAAGGACAGGGAACAGCTTCTCATCCCCAACATCAGGTCCTTGGCGATGACTTTCTGGTTGTAAGGCTATCATTTCTTGTGTTAACTGGATGCGGGTCTATCCTTCTTGTCGAAATATTTTCAGCAGGCTATTTACGTATATACCCAGGCCGGCACGCTTCCATAACCCCCTGGTAACGCCCAATTGAAGTAACTCCTCCATAGGTCTCCCTTCATCCACGAAGTTACGGATATATCCCCCTAATTCCCCCAGCCGCAGACTGCCTTCCAGCTTTCCTAAAGCCATGTCGACCATTCTTTTCTGTTTATACGCCAAAGCCTGGAGCGCCATCACGTAGAATAGCTTTCCATTCCGGCCATGGCTTTCAGCAAATGAACATAAGTCTGCCAGTATCTTTAGCGCCTCTTCGGGCTGTCCCTGCCAGATCAAGACTTTAGCCAACGAAGTATAGATGTCTTCATTTAAATAGCAAATGGGTTCCCTAAGTTCAAGATTACATTTCCCTAACCATTCTTCAATTCGATCATAATCGTCGACATGTATCCAGAAGGGGATCAAATTCGATTTAATGATTGGCGGAAGGTAAGGCAAAGGATATGTCCCAAGACGATCGAGGCATTCTCGTGCAAGCTTAATGGCTTCTTTTCGCTTTCCTTGTGCAAGCCTTAAATAAGGCATGGTGTACATTCCAAAGAAAAGGACTTCACCCGCGACATCATGGGCTGCTAGATCAATGCCAAGGCTAAGCTGTTTTTCAGCTTCTTCCAACTGATTCCATTGCAGCAGGATTCTGCTGCAATAAATATAAAGATGACCAAGCCTAGGATGAGACTGCCGGTTTGTAGCAGACATGTCTTGTTGCGTCTGCAAGAGGAGCTGATAAGCCTCCCGGGGCCTGCCCTGTTCGGCGAGAACTGCGCTAAGGTCCACGATACTCACCAAAGTAAAATAGATATTCCCCGCTTCCCGGCCGAGCGATATAGCCCGCAGTAAATATATTTCAGCATTGGAAGTATCACCATCGTATCGATAGGAAAGTCCAAGCAGCCAAGCAGCCAGGCAGCGCAGCATCAAATCATTCTCTGGCAGCTTGTCCCAGGCTAGAAGAGCCTGTTCCCGCATCGCGGCCACATCCCGGCTGCTCATTTCTGCCAGAACGCCACGCATGAGCGCGATTTCTCCAATAAGGTCGGACGTTTCCGCGTCCTGCGTTCCTCGGATCATTTGCCGGGTGGTTTCTAGGTGCTCCAAAGCGGCGTCAAACTGGTTCGGCGAGATCAAGGTCCAGGCTTTGGCAATATTCAGGCGGGGCCTTGACTGGAATAAATCCGCAGGAAGCTCGGCTAACCATTCCAGCAGAGTATAGACCTGACCGGTGGTAAAGAGTATGGGATGCGTTTGAGCTTCGATTAAGGCCGCTGCTTGGTCATATTTCTTGGCAGCAATAAAATGCTGAATTGCCTCGCCAAAAA
>DATGYJ010000214.1:0-36021 GCA_035298105.1 Anaerolineales bacterium
TTCAAAACATGGTCATGGGTATGATTAGAATCAAGTATGACTATAACGGGGCCTTTTCCTTGTGCAATTGCTCTGACTTGATCGATCACTGCCTTCCTAATGGATGAACCCTCGATCATTGTGATTCGTTTCGCCATCGGATGGTTTTCAATCTGCACGCGATTATGAGCCCGGATATCAATGTCGATCCCCAACACTTGTCCTTTCCCACCGATCAATTCCAGCATAGAAGCGTAAAAAATCAAGCTTCCGCCATGCGCAATTCCGGTTTCAATAATTAATTGTGGCCGCACTTGCCAAATAATCTCCTGCATCGCCATCATATCCTGAGGAAGTTGAATAATTGGTCTGCCGAGCCAGGAAAAATTATAAGTATATTTATAACGTGCTGTCTCCCTGATCCAAATATTGGAAAATCCGTGCAGGGATAAATCCGCTCCCTGATTTTTTATATTTTGTTGAACTTCCATCTTGAAAGCTTCTTCTGCGTCGCTCATCTTTTCTCCATTTATTATCTGTCTCATTCTGGTCTAATCCAAAATAGCATAGGACAATTGAGGCATGTAGGGAAATCGCTGAATTCTCAGGTTTCTGAGTCCCACAGTTTCCAAGACGGCTAGAGTTTCTCCAGGCCAGGCCGACTGGTTGAGTTCATCAAACACGATCATTGCCCCCTTAGGCATACGTGGTAAAAGCATTTCAATGGCGATCCGGGTCGGATCAAAAAGGTCAAAATCCAGATAAAGCATGGCAACTACCAGATGTGGATTATTCTGAACATATTGGGGGATCGTCTTGGTAGCATCACCAACGACCAACTCAATTCTCGGAATATGTCCTACGGGGCGATTGAGATCATAAAGCCGGATTGCCTCTTTGATGTCATCATAAGCATTCGTCGATAAGCCTCCACTGACGGCGTATTCAGGGTTTTCTCCATTATCCTCGTCTCCAATTTTCGGAAATCCTGAAAAAGTGTCAAAGCCGACGACGCGCCGCACATGATTGACCGGCTCATAAATCGCACTCAGTTGCCCCCATGTCATCAAGCCGCCGCCGAGGAAAACCCCGCATTCGATGATGTGTCCATGGATAGTCAATATATGCCTGAACAATTCGTGTTTGGCAATAAAATTACTTAGAGACTGCCGAGGCACAAATTTGGAAAAATTTCGCAACTTATCCATATTGGACCCAAGGCTCTGTTGAAAAAAGCGCTCCATGCCTTGTGAAAAGGCTTGATCATTTTTGGTCTGGCTCGTAGGAAGTGACATAGAAAATTTCTCGTTCATTTGTTGCCCTTATCTAGTTTCTGAATGCTCTGCCTGTATAAGTTGGTCCAGACCTTGCGATATACTAATGGCCGGTCGCCAGCCTAACACCCGATTCGCACGCGCGTAATCCATCACAATGTTAGATGTATAATCTTCTATTTGCTGATGCCGAATATTGCTGTGAGAACCAGTTTTTTCTACTAGCAGGCGCGCCACTTCAGCAGTTGATATACCGGTACCATTCCCTATATTAAATTCTCCAACACTTCCGTTCTTCAGAGCATCGAGGATGGCTGCCTGCAAGTCATCAATATGAAGCAAGTCCAACACTGGAAATCCGTTCAGGTACTGATGAGTAACGATTTCTTTATCATTCCTGGCTTTGGAAAGAAAATTCCAGATGAATCTAGGACGATCGCTTTGCACACCATACACCGGGCCGGAACGCAAAATAGTACATTCCATTCCATAGAATTGTATGAAATGCCTGATCAGCATTTCAGATAAAAATTTGGCTTGACCATAGGTGCCGCCGGGCCGCGCTAGAAGCGTTTCATCTGCAAGTAACCGCTGTGCTTTATAACCGGAATAAATCTCCCAACTGCTTAAATAGAAGAACTTGGATTCGTTTTGTATACAGACATCCAATACATTTTTCAGCATTAACAGCATGAGCCCAAGAGCTTCATTTGTGGTATAGATGCGAGGAGACGCGAAATGCACAATTTTCGTTACATGGCGCTGCTTCATAAGGATGTCAAGCTTTAGAGCATCCTTGGAAAGATCTATTTCATCCCTTGAGGGGGCAAGTACCAGCTGGCCCTGTTCATGAAGCTTTTTAACAATGGACGAACCAATGAACCCGGAGGCGCCGGTGACGAGAATGGAGTGGCTTTCGTTTTTCCGCTGGTCAGACGATTCAACAGCTTGCCGTACAGCACCCAAAACATCAAGTTTGATGCTATTTTCTCCCGTCGCGGCAAGGACACGCCGTATGGCCTCGTCCATCCCGATACCTTCATAGACAGCTAGCGCTCCCGCGGCAATAGAATTACTGCGGGAGATTCCATAATCACAACAAATCACGACCTTCTCGCCGTTTCTCAAATGGTCGACCGCCTCACTGATCTTGGCTCTAATCGAATCAATGGCATTTCCGCGCTTGTCTACAAGCTCTCGAACATCCACGAGATGGAAACCTGAGAGTGTATGTGCGGAATCCCAAGCGGAAGTACCTAGTTGACCGGTGATCCATTGAATCATTGCTTGATTTGATCCTTCGGTATGACAGTCTCAGCCAGGCTACGCAAGTAATATCCAGGCCGGATCTCCGGCTTTGGCGGGATGATCCCGGATAACAGATACTGTGTAAATATGTCTATTTCGTTAAAACCGGCCAATGCTCGCAAATATGTGGAGGCTGAAAAACGTGGGTTAATCTCAAATGGCAGTAAAACGCCATTTCGGACGCGCGCTTGAATATTAATAGGCCCACAGCTTCCAAGTACCTCAGCAATTTTTTCGGCCTGTTCGCACAGGCTGGAAAAATCATCGATCAAACCCTGGCTATACCCACTGGATATTAAACCAGCACCGGTCTTGGTCATGACAGATAACTTGACATGGAATAGCCTCTTGAGAGCGATTGAGGAGAACACTTGTCCATTATCAAGCGAAAGAAC
The DNA here is from genome assembly GCA_035298105.1 of Anaerolineales bacterium. Lineage (GTDB taxonomy): Bacteria > Chloroflexota > Anaerolineae > Anaerolineales > Villigracilaceae > Defluviilinea. The sequence goes on from DATGYJ010000214.1 coordinate 2,957, forward strand.
ACCTATCGTAAATTCACCCTCGTCTAATGGCAGATATTCTTGTAACAGGGCTGTATTACAATTCTCTAGAACATAGTGAAGATACAATTGCACTTCACTCTGATCTGAAGCCAAAAACACAAAGCGGCTTCCTCCGGTTCCCGTGGAGGGTTTGATGATACAGGGGGTCGGAAAACCTGAGAACTCCTGTCTATTTTTGATCGCTATAGTTTGCGGTATGGGAACATCCAATTCCCGTAAACGCTCAAATAACCGCTGTTTGTCACTGCAGATGGCAACAATTTCAGCTGAATTACCCGCCAACTGAATCCCGTCTGCCTGTAGATCGCTAATCCGGCGATTGAGCAAATTCATCGGCTCCTCGCCGCCGGGGATAATTATCTTGATATGATGTGCGCGGCAGATTTCGATAACAGATTCAACATACTTGTCGCGATCGATCACGAAGGTGCGTTCAGGACCACTTTGGAAATGCCCATAAGCTAAGGGAGAGATATCGCAGCCATAGATCGTGTAAGTTCCTGCAAGCAGCAAACTTTTGATAATCTCCGTCCCAAGCGAAGCGCCACCGATACCAGCCACAAGAACAGCTGTTGAATTCGTATTCATTGTATTGCTGTTCCTGTATATTCATTGTCCCGTTTAGAAAGAATCATATCTTTGATAGGCCATTTGATTCCAAACACTGGATCATCCCAGCGTACACCGCGGACACACTCGGGATGGTAAAACTCGCTCATCTGGTAAAACAGTTCCGTATTATCTACAAGGGTTTGGAAACCGTGTGCGAGTCCTTCAGGGATATAGATTGCAGTACGGTTCTCCGCCGTCAACTCCACAGAAATCCATTGCTTAAAAGTTGCAGAATCAGGCCGTAGGTCGATGATGACATCATAAACTGCGCCCATCATACAACGCACCAGTTTTGCCTCCGGGTAAGGCTCAGCCTGATAGTGCATGCCGCGCAGCGTACCCTGTTTTTTGTTGAATGAGATATTGCACTGCACGAGGCGCGGATTCAACCCATGTTTTTTGAATTCGTCTTCACACCAGGCGCGTGCGAAGAAGCCGCGTTCATCTGTACGGGGTTCAAGATCGATAGTAAAAGCACCTTTGAGTCTGGTCTCGGTGAAGATCATTATCTTCCTTCAAAGCCATCCAGGTAATGTTCTGGGGCTAGTCGCTTCATCTCAAACGACTTTGAGCTTTGGGATGGGAATAATAAACCTGCCGCCGCGCCCCCGATACTCTGCCTGCTGCGCCAAGATCTCTTCTGCAAAATTCCAGGTCAGCAACAAGACATAGTCAGGCTGGATTTCCAATAACTTTTCGGGCGCATAGATCGGCAAATGGGTGCCCGGTGTAAAGCGCCCTTGTTTTACGGTACTGCGATCGACCACATACGCAAGGGTCTCTGCACCAACACCAAAATAATTCAGTAAGGTGGCGCTCTTGGCAGAGGCACCGTACACGGCAATGCATTTGCCTTCCGCTCTGATTTTGTTTAGAAGCGCCAATAATTCAGTCCGCAGGGTTTCTACCTGCTCACCAAAGTTTTTGTAGAACGAAAGCCGGTCTACCCCCCATTCTCTTTCATCCTTCAACAGCGCCTCGACCCTCTGCTTGCCATCCTTCTCCAGCGAGCGCGGTCCCTCTGTCTTCTGAAAGTAAACCCGCAGCGAGCCTCCATGTACCGGAAGGCGTTCTACATCGACCAGTGTTAAACCATGCTGTGCGAACAAATTACGAAATGAAGTGACGGAGTAATAACATAAATGCTCATGGTAGATCGAATCGAATTCCACCCCATCGATCAGATCTTTCACATAATGGTTTTCCACAATCGCCACGCCATCCGGTTTCAACAGGAGCGCCATCCCCTCCACAACCCCATGCAAGTTTGCCACATGGGCAATAACATTATTAGCATGGATGACATCTGCCGCTTGATTCTGGCCCAGAAGCTGCCTTGCCAGTTCGGCATCGAAGAATTCACCCACGGTCCGTATCCCCCGCTCCTCAGCCACCTTGGCAATGTTGCGCGCCGGCTCGATACCCAGCACAGGGATGTTTTGCTCCTGATAATTTTTTAAGAGATACCCGTCATTGCTTGCCACTTCTAGGACCAGGCTATCTCTCGTCAGGCTACAGCGCCCGATCAACTGCTCGGCTAGCTCCCGCGCGTTTTGCAGCACCGTATCGGAGAACGATGAAAAATACAAATACTCGCGGAATAATTTTTCCGGTGAAACCGTTTCCATGATCTGCACCAACGTGCATTGAGGGCAAAAAACCAAGTCGAGAGGGAACGTTTCCTCGGGCAGAGCCAACTGTTCCTGCGTAAGAAGCGCATTTGCCAGGGGTGTCCTTCCGAGGGACAGAATCGGCCGTAAGTCGGCATTTCGGCAGGAACGGCAGGAGGTCATTGTATGGCTCCAAAGAAATTTCGATACCAGTCAATGGTCCGCCTGAGGCCCTCTTCTAGGGTGAATAGCGGCTTCCATCCAAATTGTATGCGCGCTTTTTCTGCGCTCACATACTGGTGGAGGATCTCGTTGTTCGTTTCATTTAGAATTTCGGCTTGCAAATCACTATCCATCAACTGGAGAATCCTATCTACGATCTCGCACACGGTGATCTGGGCTTCGTTGGAAAAATTGAACGCCTCGCCGCGCAGGTCAGGTCTCGCCGCCAGTTGCTCCGCCAAAAGCATATAGGCAGCCGCACCATCCTCCACATAAAAATAATCGCGTACATACTTCCCATTGGAGCGAATGATTGGCTTCTGCCCGCGCAGCACAGAGCGAATCGTGCCCGGGATAACACGGTTCCAATTTAAATCGCCGCCGCCATAAAAATTTCCGCAGCGTGTGATCACTACGGGCAGGTCATAAGTGATTGCATAGGTACGGGCGATCAAGTCGGCACAAGTTTTACTCACATCATAAGGATGTTGTCCCTGCAACGGCGAGTCTTCGCGGTAGGGCAGGGTCAACTGATCTCCATATGCCTTGTCCGAAGAGGCCACCACAATTTGTTTCACTTTGGGGCTACGGCGGCATGCCTCAAGCACATTCCATGTACCTGCAATGTTCGATTCGAACGTGGAAACTGGATTGCGATTGGCAATCGTTACGATCGTTTGCGCGGCAAGGTGAATCACAGTATCCACCTCATATTCACCGAGAACGCGTTCCAGTACTGGCTGCTCGCGTATATCCCCGCGTACCACCTTCACGCGCTCAAGCAAACCTGTGCGAACCAATTCGCTCTGTGGAATCCAATCACGCACCAGGCAGACAATATCCGCGCCTGCCTCTAAGAGGCGGCGAACTAACCAGGAGCCAACCAGGCCACTGCCGCCTGTGACAAATGTAGGGCGGTCAAGCCAAAACGAGGAATTTATGTCCATGTTTTCCACGGCGCATTCCCCTGCTGCCAGAGCGCCTCCAATAGTTTTTTATCGCGCAATGTGTCCATACACTGCCAAAAATCTTCATGATGATAGGCTGCAAGTTGTCTTTCCATGGCCAATTTTTCCAGTACCTGTGCTTCCAAATTGGTCGCGTCACTCGGGATATAGTCAAAGATCGCCGGCTCCATTACCATGAACCCGCCGTTGATCCAGCCCCCACCGATCTGAGGTTTCTCAATAAAACTGATCACCGAATTACCATCAAAGACCAGTCCGCCAAAACGCGCAGGCGGGCGCACAGCAGTCAATGTAACAGTACGTCCGCATTTTTTGTGCAGGGCGAGTAAGGCATCCAGGTTAACGTTGGAAACACCATCGCCGTACGTCAGCATGAATGCCTCATCTCCAAGATAATTGCGCACCCGGCCGATCCTGCCCCCTGTACTGCTTTCCAAGCCCGTGTCGACAAGATGCACCAGCCAATCTTCCGATGCTTCCCCTCCCGCAACCACCTTGCCTGTTTTTAGATCAACACTAAAATTGCCGCGCAATGCAGTGTGTTCAAGAAAAAAACGCTTGATGACCTCACCTTTATACCCAAGGGCGACGACAAATTCATTGAAACCATAACGAGCATAGTGTTTCATAATATGCCAGATGATTGGTTTTTCCCCCACCTCTACCATTGGCTTCGGTCTTACCTCAGTTTCTTCAGCGAGGCGCGTCCCCAACCCACCGGCTAAAATGACAACTTTCACTCTATAATCTCCCAAATTGTCTAATCCCAGGCATATCCCCATCTCTCCAAGAGATCGCCTGCCACGCGGCGAAAGACTTCCACGTGTTTTTCCGAGTATTCCTCCCTCCAGGCACCGCTGCCTCCCCGTCGGAAGGTTCGGGATTTGCTTGGATCCTTCCCTCGGGAAAGAATAGTCTCAACCAATTCCTGGTTGTAGGGCACGTTAAGAAATTCCAGTAATTTTGTAACTACTTCCGCCCCATTATCGATGGGATTCATTAGGTCTTCATAACGGAGCGGGAAGGTGTTCTCATCTTTAAGCCACTTTTCAAAAGCATCAAACATTACTTTGACGTTGGGGATCGATGATTGAGAAACCTTATACACGGTCTGTCCCTCGCCCACACCACAAATTGTCCCGAATAACCGATCAGAATTACTTCCTAAACTTGCGTACAACTCGTAGTAAGCGTGTCGTTTGCGCTTTTCCATCACATAATGATGCAGTGATACTGTAACATCACGCGGATCTCGGTAAAGGAACAACTGCTTAACCTCATGTTTACAAAGCCAATCCGCAATAGCCGTCGAGTAGGGAATATGACCTCCATAAATACAGCCCGGCCTGAGATCAGAAATTCTGCTTTTGACAAGATCCAACCGTTCATCATTTTGGTCCTTCTCCGCCGCAAGCGACAAGTCCCCGACCACACGAGCATTCGGCAGTACAACCAGAATATTTTTCAGAAGGTTAGTGCCAGATTTCGGTATGCTGTTAAATAAGACAGGCGAGGAAAGGTGGCCGACCTCAGCCCTGGACTTTATAAGAGTGCTCTCCAGTCCCCCAAGGAGGCCGGTCAAGGAACGGCGTAGGCCGCTAAACCGATAAGGGTCCGTGGCGGTTTTCTTGCTCTTCTTAAAACGATTCAGGCAGCTGATAAGATAGCGGTTCATCATCCAATTCCTGCTCATCATAAATCGCCGCACTAGGCGGAAATGTTTTCCAGGCTGGTTTCCCAGTGTAGGATAGGCCTCACAACTCCATAATAGGCACCAACATGTTGTCCACGGGCTGAGTCACCCTCCAGGGTATCATGGACCTGGAAGGCCAGAGCGTCCTTGACATCCAGATGGACAATTGGTGCTCTATCTGGCAGGATCGTATGCACGAGTGCACGGATAGATAACGCACCTTCCGCCAGGAAGTTCCCTGGAATGACACAGCGGCTCTTGTAAAGCCCAGTCTTGCGCGGTCGGCTCACCCATTTGGGATCGTGCATGCCGCCGGAAATAAAAACAATTGTTCCGCTGTCATTCAACAAAAAGAAGCTCGGGTTCAGCACCGCATCACTTTGGCATACTTTGTATTCGAACTCGACCAGGATGGGGCGCCGAATATCAAAGGTTTCATGGGTCTTTCCATCTTCAGTGCAAACCCGGATGCTCATCAAGCGGACCACATCGTTTCCAGGGCTAGACTCATCATCCCATTGACGGCGGCCTGCAAAACTCAGATTTGAGGCAATGTATTTGGCTACCACATCCATCGTAGGGCCATCTTCATCCACACCGCCGGATTTCATCAGGATAACGCGCTGACACAGGCGGGTAATAGCTGTCATATTATGGGAAACCACAACAATAGTTTTTCCGGTCTGGCCATCCTTTTCCATTCTATCGAAACACTTCTTTTGAAATGCTATATCCCCAACCGCCAGTACCTCGTCCACCAAGAGAATTTCCGGATCTAAATGAGCAGCTACAGCAAACCCCAGGCGAACATGCATACCGCTGGAATAGCGCTTGACGGGCGTATCAATATACTTCTCCACACCTGAAAAATCTACGATCTCATCCAGCTTGCGATTGACCTCAGTACGGTTCATACCAAGGATCGCGCCATTGAGATAGATGTTTTCGCGACCAGTTAGGTCGGGGTGAAAACCGGTTCCTACTTCCAGCAGGCTTGCGATCCGGCCTTTGGCTCTGACTACACCTGAAGTAGGGGCCGTGACCTGCGAAAGGATCTTAAGCAAGGTACTCTTGCCTGCCCCATTTCGACCAATAATCCCCAGCACTTCACCTTGTTGAGCCGCAAAACTCACATCGTTGAGCGCCCAGACCGTTTCACCGTCGTGGTTGCCATGATCCTGCTCGCCGATCTTGAGAGATGGATCTGGAAGACCGCGTATCTTAGCCCACCAGCGCTGTACATCGCCCTTGAATGTTCCGGTGCCAATCACGCCCAGTTGATATGCCTTTGACAGATGCTCGACAGAGATGACAGTCGACATTTGGCTACACCGTATCCATAAAGGTGGCTTCCACCCTGTTGAAGATGGTTATGCCAAGAATTACGACTACCATCATGAATCCGAAACTGTATAGCAGTTTTGTCATATCCACCGAGCCTGTGCCCAGATATGCATAGCGGAATGCTTCTATGATGGGAGTCATCGGGTTGGCGAGAATGATCCACTGAAAGCGCTGTGGAATAGAAGATGCAGGGTAGATAATGGGTGTGGCATACATCAGCAACTGCACACCGAACTGCACCAGAAAACGCAGATCGCGGTATTTGGTAGTCAGAGATGAAACGATGATCCCAGATCCCAGCCCCAGCCCAGCCATGATAAATACCAGTATAGGTGTGAGCAGGATCCACCAGTTCGGCTGAATCGCCGAACCGCTCAGCGCAAAATAACCCATAAAGAACAGGAAAAGGGCAAATTGAATCCCGAAGGCAATCAGGTTGGAAATCAGGATGGAGAGTGGTACAGCCAGGCGTGGAAAATAGACCTTGCCAAACAAGTTGGCGTTGGAAAGAAAGGTATCCGAGGTCTTCGTCAGGCAGACTGAGAAATAGGACCATACGACCGTTCCAGACATATAGAATAGGAACTTCGGAAGTCCGTCCGTGGGCAACTTGGCAACATTACCAAAGATGAATGTGAAAATGACCGTGGTCATCAATGGCTGAATCAGATACCAAAGCGGTCCCAGGATCGTCTGTTTGTATGCGGCAACAAAATCGCGCCAGACAAAAAGCATGACCAGATCACGATAACGCCAGAGCGCACGCAGGCGCAGGTCAAAAAGATGGCGTCGCGGGACGATAACCAGCGACCAGTTTTCTTGGGGAGATAATTCTGCCTTCATACATTCCTTATTGAGCATTCAGTTTCTGAATTCTCACACAGAAACCAAGCACTGTCAAGCCAAAAACTCATCCACCGCTGTAATCACCTTATCCTGTTGTTCGCTTGTCAACTCAGGATACAGCGGCAGCGCGAGCGTCTCCTGGCTGGCGCCCTCGGCATGAGGAAAATCGCCCTCTTTGTATCCAAACTTTCTACAGGGTGTGGAAAGATGCGGCGGCAGAGGATAATAAACTTCCGAGGCGATCCCTTTCTGTCTCAAAAAAGCCTGCAATTCATCGCGCCGCTTCGAACGGATAATATATAGATGGTAAACGTGCCTGCCCCAATCGCATTCGACCGGCACGGTCACACCCAGAGGTCCCAACTGCTCACTATAAGACCGGGCGATCTCACGACGCTTCTGATTCCACTCATCTACATGGGGAAACTTCGCCTGCAGGATCGCTGCCTGTAACGCGTCGAGACGGCTGTTATATCCAACTTCCTCAGAATAATATTTCTTCTTCCAGCCATGCGTCCGCAGCATACGCATCCGTTCCGCCAGCGCGGAATCATTCGTCACTACCATACCGCCATCGCCAAACGCACCGAGATTCTTGGTTGGGAAGAAACTCAAACAGCCAATGTCACCGAAGGAGCCGGTCTTCCGCCCTCGATAGGTAGCTCCAAAAGCCTGGGCATTATCCTCGATCACCTTCAATCCCTGGGAATGGGCAAGGTCCAGGATGGGATCCATTTCCGAGGGGTGCCCATAGAGATGAACAGGGACGATCGCTTTCGTCCTGGGTGTGATACGATCCTTGATCTGCATCGCATCGATCTCATAGGTTACGGGCTCAATATCCACAAAAACGGGTGTCGCTCCTACCGATATGACTGTCCCGGCAGTGGCGAAAAAGGTATATGCCGGGATGATCACCTCGTCGCCCGCACCGATGTCCAGTGCACGCAAGCCCAAAACCAGGGCATCCGTTCCGGAAGCGAGACCGATCGCATGGTCCACACCCAGATATGCAGCCACGTTTTCCTCGAATGTACTGACTGCTGGTCCAAGGATAAAGTGTCCTGATTCCAGGGTCTCATTGACAGCCGCGTCTATTTCCGCCTTGATGGAATGATACTGCGCAGTCAAATCTACAAGTGGGATCATGCAGCGTCTCCTTCCGGATTGACCACCTGCCCCTGCTTTCGATATACATCGCCGCAACTCTGGCAGGTGGCCCTCTCTACCCCACCCTGTTCGGCGAATGCCAACTGCTCGCCGCATTGACACATCCATCCGTGTATACGCGCCGGAGATCCGTAGACCAGTGCGTAATCGGGCACATCGCGCGTGACCACGGAGCCTGCACCCACGAAGCAGTAGCACCCCAGGTTCACACCGCATACAATCGTAGCATTCGCACCAATCGAGGCGCCCTTCCGAACCAGCGTCATTTGGTATTGATCTTTGCGGTTGACGTGGCTGCGCGGGTTGATCACATTCGTAAACACCATAGAGGGTCCCAAAAAGGCGTCATCCTCAACGATCACGCCCGTATAGAGCGAGACGTTGTTCTGGATTTTTACGTTGTTGCCAATTGTTACATCAGGTGAGACGAGCACATTCTGCCCGAGATTACAGCGCTCGCCGATACGTGAACGCGGCATGATGTGGCAAAAATGCCAGATCTTGGTGCCTGCACCGATCTGAGCGCCCTCATCTACATAACTGGATTCGTGAACAAAATAATCAGGCATGATTTCTCATCTCCTTCAAGTGAAGGCCTTGAAGTTGCGCTTTGGAGTGGGGAACGCCACGAAGAGGTGTGCGCCTGCTTTTTCGCAACCAGCTCCCGCACCCCAAAATCGATTACAAAACTACTTGTTCAACAGCGGATGAGCGCACTCATCCTTTGGTGAAATAGGAGCCGTACGGATTGCGTAGGTCAACTCAATCGAAGGACGTGCCTCTGCAATTCCAAAACCGCGTCCTGCCAGGATTTCTTCATACACGCGCGTATGCAGGTCGGTAAAACCCTCCGAGAACTCGACCTCCTTGCCATCCACGGTGATTGAGCGATACGTTGTCTTCCCCCCAACTTTTGTGGAAAAAGGCAGATCCCGGGCATCTACAGACAGGAACCAGCGTACACGCGCACGCTCCAACTCAATGAAACCTGACATGCGGCTGTCGTCCGAGTGATATACTTTGATCTTCCCCATCGATCCAAAAAGCCACAGCAACAAGTCAAAGAAATGTACCCCGATATTCGTAGCAACTCCGCCCGATTTATCAGGCTGTCCCTTCCACGATACGTGATACCACGGTCCGCGGCTGGTGATATAGGTGAGTAAGACATCACGCTGCCCAGTCTCTCTTTGTAGAGACTCTTTGAGCTTGATCAACTCCGGGTGGACCCGTAGCTGCAAGACCGTGTTGATCCGTCGCTTGGTCTCCGATTCCAATTCCTCCAGCGCCTCAAAATTCCATGGATTGATGACCAGCGGCTTTTCGCAGATCACATCTGCACCTACACGTAGAGCGAGGCGGCAGTGAGCATCATGAAGATAATTAGGCGAACAAACCGATACATACTGAACCCGGTTCTCCTCAGGACCACGCCGAAGTTTTTCCAAATGGCGATCAAAGCGCTCGATCTCCGTAAAGAACTTTACATCGAACGAATACTGGTCGAGTATGCCAACCGAGTCCTTCGGGTCCACGGCAGCCACCAGTCTGTTACCTGTGTCTCGGATAGCGCGCAAATGACGCGGGGCAATATATCCACCTACACCGATCACAGCAAAATTTCTTGACATTGATACACCGCCTTCCCGCAGTTAATCCTTTATTTTCATTCTATATTCCTGCCCTACGACCTTGACGATCACGCCATCAGGCGCCTCGCTCAGTTGAATGCCTGCTTCGATGCACGTCAAGCGCATAATGTCAAGTGTCTCATCGTCGCGTTCTCCTTCAAGATAAACCCGCCTGATATCCTTTTGCTCCAGTTCTGCCACCAGTGCTTTTGCCTTTTTACGATAATGGCTATACACTTTCAGTGAATCCTGGGCATAGGATAAGGCACGCTGCGTGAACACAGACATACCTTTCTTGGTCAGATCATACTTCAATCTGGTTCTATCCAAATGAGATACCTTCACCCAGCCTCGGTAGATCAGCCGCTTGATATACCAGTTCACACTGCCGACAGCAATGCCCAGGCGGTTGGATAAACTCGCCTGGGTTACCAGAGGATCCTGTCCGATCTCGTTCAAGAGATCGTATTCGTGCTGTTTAATTTCGGTCATGTTTGAGCATTCAGTTTCTGAATTCTCACATGAAACACCCCGGCTGTCAAGGAGCTTTTGCTGTCAGAATAAAGAGTTCCAAAGTATGCAACAGAATAGCGAAGCGCGGCTACGATCAAGTTGCCTTGATCTGGAAGATCTTGCGTCCTATCTTCCGGATGAAGCATTCATCGTCCTGGAAAAAAGCCTGTTTATACAATGAAATTTGAAAATCAGAAGTGGCCATGACGATTATCCGGAGAGGGGTGTCGCTCAGGGAACTTTTCTGCGTGTCCGAGCATCTATGCTGGGAAAGCAAGTATCAGAGAAACACTGGGGGCAGGGCAAAACACGTCCAATTTTCACAGCAATAAGAACAATATAGAACGCTTGCCAGGGTCATCCTGTAGTAATCCTGTACTGATCCTGTACTCATCCCGTACTCAAATCTCTACCTACTTTCATAATTCACTCGTTATAAAAGCTCCCTATTCAGGATCTGACAGATCTCTCCCGCCGCCTGTCCATTCCCGTATAAGGACGGGCGTTCACCGGAGGGATGCCAATCATTGAATGCGCTTCGTATCGCATTTCCATCCACCCCCGCCAGCTTGTTCCAGCCGGCTTGGACCGTTTCGACCCACTCTGTCTCTTCGCGCAGGGTGATACAACGCACACCCAGCAGGTAAGCTTCTTTCTGCATTCCGCCCGAATCCGTCAGGATGCAGTTAGCGTTCTCCTGCAGGATCAGCATATCGAAATGGCCGACCGGCTCGACCATGGTGATATTCTCCGCAACAGACAACGCTGCCTCTCCGATCATCTTGCGCGTGCGTGGGTGCACGGGGAACAGGATTCGCATCGAAAGTGAACCCAACGCGTTCAGAATAGCTGCCATGCGTGTGGGATCATCCGTGTTTGCCGCGCGATGGACAGTTGCCAGCGCATAGGTCTTTTTCTCTAATCCTAACAGTTGCAGGATAGAGGATCGTTTCCGCGCAATCGCCAGGTTATATAAAAGAGCATCGTACATCACATCACCCACGCGGTAGACGCCCCTGGTAATTCCCTCTTTCGCCAGATTTTCAATGGCGGCATCGGTGGGACAAAACAACAGGTTCGACACATGATCGGTCAATATACGATTGATCTCCTCAGGCATCGCTCTGTTGTAGGACCTCAGACCTGCCTCTACGTGCGCAAGCGGGATCTGCGCCTTAGCTGCCGCGAGCGCACCTGCCAGCGTCGAATTTGTATCCCCATAGACCAAAACATAACCTGGCTGCACTGAATTCAGGATCTTTTCGATCGCGATCAGCATTTTACCGATTTGCTCGCCGTGTGTTCCACCTCCTATTCCAAGATGAAAATCCGGAGGACGCATTTCCAGCTCTTCAAAAAACACATCAGACATCCCATAATCGTAATGTTGACCCGTATGGACCAATACTTCACGAAATGAAGTGGCAAGTGCGCGTGAGACTGGCGCGGCCTTAATGAATTGCGGACGTGCCCCCACAACGGTCAATATGCTTCTAATTGACATTCCATTCCTTCGATGAAGAACTATGATCTAAATTCTGCCGAAGCAGAAAAATTCATTTCATACGGGGCTCGAGAGTATCATTCAACAGCCCCAGGATATATTTTCCGTATGAATTTCCTGCCAATTTTTTCCCCAGCTCACATAATTGCTCTTTCGAAATATAACCCATTCGATAAGCAATTTCCTCCGGGCAGGAAATCATCAGTCCCTGCCTCTCCTGAATAGTTTGAATGAAGGAGCCGGCCTGGAGCAGGGATTCATGTGTGCCTGCATCCAGCCAGGCGATGCCGCGTCCAAAGACTTTGGCATTCAATTGCCCTTTCTCCAGATACTTTCTGTTCAAATCAGTTATTTCCAGCTCGCCGCGCTCAGATGGACTAAGAGTTGCCGCAACCTCAACGACCTGATTGTCATAAAAATAAATTCCGGGTACGGCATAGCTTGAACGAGGCTGCTTTGGCTTCTCTTCAATGCTCAAAACCCGGTACTCATCATCGAATTCCACGATTCCATATCGCTCAGGATCATTCACCTTATATCCGAAAATAATGGCGCCCTCCTGCAAGGAGGCACATTCGTGCAACAGTGTGATCATCCCCTCGCCATATAAGATATTATCGCCCAGAATTAAACAGACGGATCCATTTCCAATAAACTCTCTTCCAACCAAAAATGCATCTGCCAGGCCGCGCGGCTTCACCTGCTCTGCATATTCGAAATTCAGTCCCCATTGAGAACCATCCCTCAAAAGTTCCTTGAAAGCAGGTAAAACATCTGGTGAGCTGATCACCAAAATCTCGCGGATTCCTGCCAGCATCAGCGTGGACAATGGGTAGTACACCATCGGTTTGTCATACACGGGCAAGAGCTGTTTACTGGTGGCAATGGTCAGAGGGTAAAGACGTGTGCCTTTCCCACCTGCCAAAATGATCCCTTTCATTTTTTCTCCTTCTGTACGCGCCCGCGCGAGGCATAATTCGTTTCGATCCATTCTCCATAGGAACCACTGCTCGCCTGATGAACCCATTGGGGATTCGACAGGTACCACTCAATCGTGCGGCGCAAGCCCACCTCGAACCTCACCTCGGCCTGCCACCCCAATTCACTCCTGATCTTGGCGGAATCGATTGCATAACGATAGTCATGCCCTGGACGATCCTGGACAAAATTAATCAACTCAGAATAACTTTTCAATTCCTGTTTGAATAATTGAGGAACCTCGGACAGGGGTGCAATCTCATCCAGTATGCTGCAAATTTGGTTCACAAGATCAATGTTCCTTTGTTCATTCCCTCCGCCAACCGCGTAAGTCTCGCCCAGTTTCCCTTTCTCAAAAGCTAATTTGAGCGCCCTGCAATGATCTTCCACATAAATCCAATCGCGTACATTCATTCCATCTCCGTACACGGGCAAAGGCTTGCCAGAAAGGGCGTGCAAGATCATCAAAGGGATCACCTTCTCAGGGAATTGGTAAGGACCATAATTATTGGAACAATTGGTAATGATTGTCGGCAATCCATAAGTATGATGATAGGCTCGCACAAAATGATCGCTAGCCGCCTTAGAGGCGGAATAGGGGGAATTTGGCGCATAAGGTGTCGTTTCAGAGAAATATCCTGCCTCGCCTAATGAACCGAACACCTCATCTGTAGAAACATGTAGAAAACGAAAGGTGTTCTTCAAATCATCCGGCAAATCACTCCAATAAATGCGCGCGGCTTCCAGCATGGCATATGTACCAATGACGTTTGTTTGAATAAAGTGATCGGCGCTGACAATCGAGCGATCCACATGCGATTCCGCCGCAAGGTGGAAAACACCTACAGGCTGATATTTCTCAAATAGCGAGGCGATCAGTTCTCGGTCTGTAATATTCCCTCTCACAAACTCATAATTAGGATTTCCGGTAAGGTCCATTAAAGAGAAGGGATTGGCAGCATAAGTAAGCGCATCCAAATTCACGATGCGATATGTCCCACTACCCACCAGCATTCGCACCAGGTTTGTACCAATAAATCCGCTCCCGCCAGTAACGAGAACAGTCTGTCGCTCAGGCATGTTTGATCCGTAGAAAGATATTCTCGTATTCCTTTACAATTTGATCGAGTTCAAAAGACCTGGCTTTCTCCAGACTAGCCCTGCGGAAGGAGAGCAGGCGATTTGAATCTGACAACAAGCCCGATAATGAGGTCGAAAATTTATCGCTCTGCTGAATTAAATATCCATTCTTATCATCATCCACCAGATCCACAAATCCCCCCACCCGACCGGCAACAATCGCCAGTCCTTTTGCTAATGCCTGGACTCCAACGACGGGCATGCCCTCAGACTGCGAAGGCATAAATAAAATATCGCTCTTATCAAACCAGGTCAGCACATCTTGCGGATCAATCCAACCGGTGAGCTGAAACCGATCTTCCAGGTTAAACTCAGCAATGGCACACTGGATATCTTGCATGAGCGGTCCATCGCCGATCATGACACACTGCCACTTGAGTTCTCTTAATTCATTTAGGGTTCGAACCAACTGTAAGGGATTCTTCTGTGTCATAAAGCGACCCGCAAAAATAATCCGTGGTGGGTCGTGAAGAGAAATTCGCTTGGGCATGAGGGCACTTAGGTCTACCCCATTGGGAACCACTTGAATTTTTTCTTTATATTTTTTCAAGGCAAGTTGCTTCGTGAATTCGCTCACTGCAACGATCTCGCTTGCATTTCGCCAAATATTGGGCGTGAACGGGTAGACCCAACGGAACCATTCGTCGGTCTTTTCAGGAACGCCTCCCGGCACATCTCCGAGGTGAACTGTCAATACATAGGGAATCCTGGTCATTCGAGAAAGCAACCATGCCAGGGCGCCCGCCGGAACGGCAAAATGTGCGTGAATCACCTCCGGTTTGAAATTACCAATTAAACGGCTGCCCACCCAAAGGCCGGCGAGAACGTAGATAGCCATCGACAAAAAACTGGCGCGGTAAGGCTGCAGCCGCAACGATCCAAAGCGGATGATCTGGAGTCCATTTCGTTCTTCCTCGTAGGGCAATCCCTTAATGTGAGTGGTTAATACTTTAACCTCATGTCCCCGCTTGACGAGTTTACTGCAAATGTCCTCTGCCACACGTCCCCCTCCCCCTCCAACGGGTGGAAATTCATGAACTAAAACAAGGATGCGCATCAGTTGCCACTCGGAGTACTAACTTGTTTGGTCACTCAGGGCATTGGGCCGGTACGGCTGCCGGCACATAGACTTCGATCCTGTTTCCCTGAGGTTCGATGGTTAAGCTTGGCTGATAATAACAAAGGATGTATGGAGAAACACGCGAATTCCAGACATTATTTTCCTCTACTAATGGGCCCGTTTGTTTGATCGTCAGGTTTTGCTTCGCCGCTACAATCGCCGCAAAATGATGGTTCTCCAGATCACGATAAAAACGATTGAGGTATGCCTGATTATTCGACATTGCCATTTCCATCAAAGTCACTGCTTCATAGTCGGCCACCAGGGGCACATGGACATCGCCAAAAGTGACTAACTGACGTTCGTTGATAAATAAGACTGGTCCTTTTTTCCCTAGGTTATTTACAGCTTCCACTAGTTGCTGGTACGCTGCCTGATTTCTGTCTTCATCATATTTGGGATAAGGAGAAAGCAGCGGGATCAAGAGTAAAGCCGGTATAAATACAGCAAATGTGAGTGCAGGCCAGAAGCGAATTGTCAGCGGCGATGCGCCAGGCTCCACGTGAACGCAGCCGCCAACGAAATAAGCCGCCACGATCCCAATCAGTATAGCATAGGCATCCATATTATGGAGATCGCCCCCACCGCCAATCTTCACACTGACCACCAGACTTCCGGCAAATAGGACGCCGATCATCAGGCATATTCCCAGCCATCGGATCCAGTGCAGCGATTTCCGCTGGCGCGCAGCCATGCTGATCGTAATAATCAGAGGCGCGCTGACGATCAGGATAGCCGGCAAAATTCCCAGAAAGTGATTTGCATTCGGCCAGAGTCTATACCACAATAAGTCAGATACGAAACTGGATGCGAATGCATCGACATTATTTGCATTTCCCGAGAGAGGGATATATATCGTCTGGGCTGCTAAGGCTGCAAACAAACCCGCCGCTGCCCATAATGCCGGTTGAGCAAGATAGTGCGATATTTGTTTGAATGTTACTGATTTCGAATTAACTGCCTCTCTCAGAGGCATTTCGAGTAAATAAATGGCAATTGCGATCATCGCCGGAACCGGGAACCAATTCACCCGGCTTATCCCTGCCCATACAGAAGCAAGGGCGACTGCGATCAAAGATTGCCAGGGACGTTTCATCGTTACAAACAATAAAGGGATGATGACCATGACTTCCAGATGATAATAAACTCCCACACACATCAAAAATAAGAAAGCCCACCCGGCAAAGAGCCATTTCGCGGCTTTCTCCTGGGTCGGGAAGGCTCGCCGTGCAAGCGCCAGGGAAGCACCCGCCGTCAAACCAATCCACAGCAGAAATTGCCAGAATCGGTGAGCAGTGATGCTCAAGCCGGGAAT
This sequence comes from Anaerolineales bacterium, assembly GCA_035298105.1. Lineage (GTDB taxonomy): Bacteria > Chloroflexota > Anaerolineae > Anaerolineales > Villigracilaceae > Defluviilinea. The sequence goes on from DATGYJ010000214.1 coordinate 19,644, forward strand.
CAAGAAAGGGATGGATTGCAAAAGGTAACGGCTGGGGTGAAGCGTGGAAAGAGGGACGGATTCGCCATAAATCCATCTGGAAAAATACAGCGACGCATAATAATAGCGGCTTCCCTCTGACCAACCCATGGAAAGTGGATACGTGGTCACAGCATTGAAGCGCATTGAGATCTCATAGATCACGCCAAGCAAAACCAAGGCCGAAGCAAAGCCAACCTGCCAGGTCGTTCTTAATGCAACTTTCAACGCAACCATCGCAAGCAGGAGCGCGAACCAACATACCCAGTAATAAATAATTGACATTAATGTTGGATCCACCCTTAAAGGGTTCTTTTCATCCCCGCCAATCTGGAAGGTGGACTTAATATACGGGATCAGAAATAATACGGCAAGAAAAACGATCCAGCCTGCAGTACGTGCGATCTGATTGTCTGATTCAAAGAGCTTGAAACGTGCAAGCCGGTCAAACTTTAGCTCGCCAAAACGCGCGATCCGGATGAATAACCAGATCGATACGACGATCATCCCCAAATATATCGCCATCAGTATACCCCACACAGAACGAAACAAATCGACGCCGAGTTCATTCCAGCGTGCATAGGACGACCGTGCGGCGATCAGGTTAGCAATAAAAGTCAGGGCAATGATCGTCAGCCAAAATGACCGGGATGGATTCGATGTTCGAAGCATTGCGATGTTTTCTACAGGAGAGGTTCAGGTGAGGATATCGCCGCTTTTTGCTTCGCCAAGGCTGAAAGAATTGCTGGCAAAAATATTGCGCCAGGCAAACTGGAGAGCAGAAAATAGCCTCGGATGAGCAGGGCGATGGAAGCGGCTACCGCTGGAGCAAACCCCACGATATTAGATAGCAGGAAAGTAAAGACAAGTTCCTGCACTCCATAACCATTGATCGAGATCGGAATGAGAGTGATGAAATAAGTGAGGCTCCACAATCCGGCAATCATCCAAAAGGAGGCATGCGTTCCAAGGTCATCTACAAGAATGTAAATCGAGCCAAAAAGACAAAGCATGTGAATCCATGTAAATGCAAATGCCGCCAGCAAAGACACCGGTTTTCTGAACCAAATGGAAAACACAGAAAGCGTCCGTCTGAAAAAGGCAACTGGCTTATGAAACCTGGCAAGAAAAGAGATGCTAAAGGGAACGTTTTGCAGAACATTCCATGCATCCACCACTCCAATTGGAACGGTCATGGCCATACCTGCCATTCCAATCAACCGGTCTGCAGCCAGGGATGCAAGGGATATTGCGCGATCGAAGCCCATTTGCATGAGTCCTACCAGGCGCACCACATCGCCCCCAATCGTGGTAGGCAGGAAATTCCCTGCAAACAAGCCCATAAAGTTCAATGCCAGTGTGTCTCTAAAACGAATCCGGATACCCCCGGATAACAAAAGAACTTGCCAGCGCCACGCAATCGCAATCCGAGAAATGGCAAACAAAAGCGCGACCCACAGTAAGTCTGCCAGTTTGATTTCTCGCATGGCAGCCAAAATTCCAGTGCCCTCTTCTTTTTTGACAGTCCAGAGCAACAGCACGATTGCCAGCAGGGTTCCTGTCAGTTGTAAAATGAACTGACGATTTCGCGACCACCAGGAGGACATAGGCTTATTTCTTCCCCAATACAGTTCGGATGGTATAAGTAGGCTTGCTTTGGGATTCGTGATACGTACGCGCCAACAACTCCGCGATCAGGCCCATCAGAATGGATTGAGAACCCAGGATCAAGAACATGATTGCCAGTTGAAAAAGCGGGGAACCAAGCACCGAAATATTTTCCAACATACGCCGAATGAACAAATACAATAGCAAAAGTCCACCACCCGAGAAAAGTACCATGCCTACTCCTCCAAAGAGGCGCATAGGCTTGTGTGAATAACTGAGTAGAAACTTTACCGTGAACAGATCGAGGACAATCTTCATCGTCCTATCCAGGCCATAGTTAGCTTTACCGAATTTACGCTCGTGGTGATGGACAGGGATTTCGGCGATCCGGGCACCTACCGAGTGTGCAAACACTGGAATAAAACGATGCATTTCCCCGTAGAGTCGAAATCCTTTTAGCGCCTCTCGACGATAAGCCTTAAGTGTGCAGCCATAGTCATGCAGGTGCACGCCTGTGACCCAGGAGATCAGCCCATTGGCAATGTTGGACGGGATGGTGCGCGTCAGGCGATTATCTTTGCGATCTTTTCGCCAGCCGCTCACCAAATCATATCCCTCATCAAGCTTTGCAAGCAGCATGGGAATATCAGCCGGGTCATTTTGCAGATCGGCATCGAGCAGAACAATGATCTCGCCATTGGCGTGATCGATGCCGGCGGTAATGGCAGCCGTCTGTCCAAAGTTGCGGCGAAAAGCGATCACTCGCACATGCTCCGGATCCTTTTCGACAAGGGACTTCAAAACCTCAAAACTATCGTCTCTGCTCCCATCATCTATAAAAATGACCTCCCAAATACTTTTGATGGGGTTCAGGGTTTCCTGAATACAATCATAAAGGATAGACAGGCTTTTGGCTTCGTTAAATACAGGAATGATCAAGGATAAATCATGCATAGTTACTTCTTTTGGCTTAGTCGTTCCATATCTGCGTTGACCATCATAACAACAAGATCCTTAAAGTTGACGGATGGTTCCCAACCGAGCACGGCGCGCGCTTTGGATGGATCAGAGATCAGCTGGTCCACCTCGGCAGGGCGATAGAATCTTTCATCTTGCACAACATAATCATTGTAATCCAAGCCGACATGAGCAAAGGCGATCTCGCAGAATTCGCGTACGGAGTGTGTCTCTCCCATACCGACGACATAATTGCCCGGCATATCCTGTTGCAGCATACGCCACATGGCATCTACGTAGTCGCCTGCAAACCCCCAGTCACGTTGCGATTCAAGGTTACCAAGCCGCAGTTCCTTCGCGCGTCCAAGCTTAATGCGTGCCACGCCATCTGAGATCTTGCGCGTGACAAATTCAAGCCCACGCCTGGGGCTTTCGTGGTTGAACAGGATGCCCGAAGCCGCAAACATGTTGAACGACTCACGATAGTTCACGGTGATCCAATGTCCGTATACCTTTGCTACTCCATAGGGGCTGCGTGGGTAGAAGGCCGTCGTCTCGCACTGTGGCACCTCAACCACCTTGCCAAACATCTCGCTTGAAGATGCCTGATAAAAACGAATTTTCGGATTCACAAAACGAATCGCTTCCAGGATGCGGGTAACACCCAGTGCAGTGATATCGCCCGTTAAGGCAGGCTGGTTCCATGATGTAGGCACAAAGGACTGTGCTGCCAGGTTATATACTTCCGCAGGTTTGTGTTCTTCAATTAAAGCGAGCAGAGATCCTTGATCGTGCAAATCGCCCTGGACAACGGTAATGTCGTCCAATAAATGCTCGATGCGCTCAGAGGTTACGGTGCTGGAGCGACGAGCCACCCCAATCACGCGATACCCTTTTGAGAGCAGTAATTCCGCCAGGTATGATCCGTCCTGTCCTGTGATGCCAGTAATGAGAGCAGTGGGCATTAAGTCTCCTTGTTTCAAAATTCAACGGCTGAATTATAAACTTAGGCGAGTTGCTGTCAAGCGCGGCTTTTATCCACAGGACTGCTCTGCTTGTCCACACTGCCGCTTTGCGGCGTGTTTCGCTTGTCCCGCCACCAGCCAACGCCCAGGATTATGCCCCAAAATCCCAGGATCAACGCGACCATCACGGCAAATGGTAACTGGCCTCCCCAGTGGAAATAACGACTGGCATACCATTGTGTGAAAAACAGCAGGAATACTACCTCCATCCAGATAATCCGTGTAAACCATGCATTGTGTGTTTCCCGCCACCAGACCCAGACGTAACCCGCGAGGATGGATTGCCAGACAAAAAAAATGGTTCGATACCGGGGATTATCCCAAAGATCGGCACCGCCTCGTAACGAGGCAAGCAGGATCCAAGCCCACGTGAGAAGTGCTAACCACAAGATCAAATTCCGGGTCTTTCTGGATCCCTGTCCTGCTGCGGCTATGAATGAAAAGGTCAGCATCGGAAGCAGGATATACCAACTCAGCGCACGCAAAATGCCTATCAGTTTCCAGATCAGTGCTGTCGGCTTGATAATCTCGGCCGGCAAAACAGGCCGGAAAATTCCATAAATTGTAATAAAAGGCAGCCGTATCCATTTGGGACCTTCATCGAATATTTTCTGTAACCAACCTGAATCACGTTCTGCCTGATAAGCATCCCATTTGACCGCAGACTGAAACCAGATGTTGATCACATGAAAGGGCGAAGTCGCATCGAACTCCCCGGAACGATTGAGAGATGCAGAGAGAAAAAACAGACCGAAAGCAAACATCACTCCAATTACGATGACCCCTCGCCACGAAATTTCTCTGCGCTCATTAGCGAAGAACATCCATCCGGCGAAAACGATGATCGTGACGAGACCGATCGCGGGTGAGACCAGCAGCATGCCGGCCAGGCCCAGTGCAATCCACATCCACCCGACCCGATCCTTCAACAGACTCGAGACATCGCTCAGTTTGTTTATGGATGGGCTTTCTTCGAAGCGATAAAACCTGTGTACAAATCCCCACAAGACAAGTGTATTAAAGGTAAGTAAATAAGGTTCCCGCATGACAGAGGCGCCCAGCAGAATACTATCGGGATACAACGCGAAGATCCAGCTGGCAGCCCAGCCGACCTTTTCACCAAACACCTGATTGACCGCCTTCCATAAAAATGCGACTCCCAGCGCTGCAAAAAAGGCCGAAAGCAAAACCAGCATCAAAGGGCGCTGTGCATCCGGTGAAAAGTAGCGGTAGATGAACGTATTGAAGGCCAGCAGACCGCCATACTGATCCGAACCGTACTTCTCTGTGAACGCATCGACAACTGGGAGATCGGCTATCGCCAGTTTCCAGGCCTGGTTATCCCGCAGATGCGCATCGGTGAAGACATAACCGGATCGATCATCTTGATCAGCATGACCATACACCGGCAGACCTAAATGCAGAGTGACTCCGACCGCGAGACGTAAAAAGAAAGCCAGTGCAATGATCCATGCCAGAGTACGACCGCCATTTGCCCAGGAGGAAAAGAATTTCAGGGAGATGAGTGAAACAAGAAAAAGCGAAGCGAAGGAGACAGAACCAATGAGCCGGTTTCCATCTTGGATCCAGGCAAAGCAGGCACCCAATGCCAAAGAAACCGGCAGAATATATAAAAGATCTTTTGCGGCAAAGTATTTAGTTTTCATACAAATCCATTCAAAATGCGTTCTGCACGAGCGAGCCAGGTGTAGTTCTGAACATCCTGCCTCGCCTGTCTGCCCAGGCTGGCACGCTGGCTTTCATTATTGAGCAAAGTTTCCAGCGTGGACTTCCATGAGCTTAAATCATCCGGCTGACAAAAAGCTGCGTTCTTCTCGTTCAACACTTCATGGATCACGGGCAAATCTGCTGAAACGATTGCGCCCCCCACAGCCATATATTCGAACATTTTCATAGGGCTTGCCACGTTAGCCGAGTCTGCCGTTCCGCTGGAGCCCATAATGGAACGACTGTAAGGCATCAGTAGAATATCCGCCGCGGCCTGGTAGAGCGGCAGGTCGCAGTTGGGGACAAAGCCGGTGAAGGTAACGTTACTCGATTCTGACCGTTCTTTCCGCGCAGCGATATCTTCAGGACGACCGCCCACCCAGACAAAATGCGCCTGCGGAAATGATTGCGCTAAAGCCAGAAACAGCTCTACGCCGCGCCCTGCATACAAATGTCCAGTACACATAACCGTCTGGGCCTCGCCCAGTCCGATTTGGCGCCGAGCAGTGACCGGATCGGGAAGTGAGGCGAAACGCTCCAGATCCACACCATTCGGAGCAATGATCACTTCATCCGCAGAAAAATGGATCTGAAACTCATGTGCCAGAATATTTACGAGTGCGTGTGTAATGGACGCGAGTCGCTTGTGTCCATGCAGACCTGCAAAAACCCGGTGCCATATTGGACCAAAAAGCCCGGTCGGTTGAATGTGGGCTTCAAAGATAACGGGCAGGTTGCTTAGTAAGCCGAAGGCTGCCGATTGTGGAAACCAGGAATAAAGCAGGTCCGCTTTCAATATGTGGGCACGGCGGACCGCATCCCATGTAAACTTGCGGCGGCTTGAAGAAGAAAGCCATTCAATGGGAAATTCGGTTTGCAGGCCGTAATGTGTTCGAAGATTGACAGATATGTTTTTAGTACCCGGCACAAGTAAAGTGATCTCGTGCCCCAGCTGCACGAGCGCCTGACAGGCTTTCATCACCTGCATACTGTTGGCAGTATCCGAGGGAATGGTCGAACCGGCGACGGCAACGATGTTCGTCATGAGGCTTCTTCGTGTTTAATGAGCAGCAACCCGCGTCCGACCATCCAAAGGATCGAGACTGCCAGATACCCCGAAAAAATAACCGCGGCAGTCAAATAATTGCCGAGCGGGACAAGGGTAAAGATGAGCAGGAGTTCAACGGCTCCTACGATTGCCGCGACAACCATTGGATACGCGGGTTTTCCCAGCGCAAGCAGCAACGGGCGATTCCAATTCAGGATATTGGCACAGCCATACCCTACCAGGAGAATGACAAGGGCTGGATACGCCTGGGCGTAATCCTTTCCAAAGATCAACGGGATCAACCACCAGCCCAACCCGATCAGACCACCGCCCGTGAGCAGGGTCCATATACCGGCAATCGAACTGACCTGCTTCAGCAGTTTGCGGGTCGCGTCCCATTGCCGCTGTGCGATCGTGCGCGTGATCTCGGCATACGTTGGCCAGATGAACGGCTCGATGGGCAGCATAACAAGAGTGATCAACCAAACAGCAAACTTGTAATATCCTACTTCTGCGGAGGAAAGATAATAACCGATGTAAAGGGGAATATTATCGCGGGCAAACAAGTTGATCGTCCCGTTGATGTTCGTGCTCAACATGAATCGTCCGATCGAGCGCCAATCGGATAGCAGGCCCAGTGGAACGCGCGTCCAGCCACTCCCCAGCCTGTGGTTCGTCTCGCGGACCGCGGAAGCGGTGATCATTACCCCGGCGATCGTCTTCCCTACGAGATAAGCTGTCAGAATTTCGAACATGCCACGCTTGAGGACAAATGCGGTGAGGATCAAGACTGCAATCACAATACTTTGAAAAAGATTGGCGCGCGCCACATAGCTAAAACGGTTTGTCGTCTGCAGTACCCCCACCGATGTTTCATAAACCAGGTTAGCAAGCAGGAACAATCCATAGTATGCAAACAGAAAAGCCGAGGTTCTATAGGTGTGAGCGGCGGGGGTAGCCAGTGCCAGCAAGACGAGATACGCTAGCACAGAGGTCGCCGCTTCCGTCAGACCAATCCCTTTAACGAGTGCCGCGGCGCGGTCCCTATTTTCCTGGGTCAATGCCTCACCAACATATTTGACAACTACTTCGCTCATCCGGAAAGAAAGGAAGCGATTCACGCTGGAAGCGAACACCATAATGATTCCAAACGCAAGCCCATAATCCTTCGGACTCAGCATACGGACGACAAGATATACCTGCAGCACACTCAGCACAGCGGAGACAGCACTGCTGCTGAACAGGTAGCTGCTGTTGCGAACGACGCGTTGAAGCAGAACATCTTCACGCAAGCCTGAGTAGATTTTTTGAAAAAGAGAGATCATTTAGTTGCCGCCATGCTTCGGATCAGGGATCACTCCGATGAGCCGACCCGTTTATAGACGAGTATGGCAGACTGCCAGCGGCACTTTTCCGTTTTTGGAGAAGCCTTCAATTGAATATATTTGTCGGTCTTCAGAATCTGCATCACCCAATCCTGTTTTAGGCCTGATTCGATCAAAACATAATCCGCTTCAGCCAGCCATTGTTTTGCCAGAACATCGTTCCAGAGACCAATCCGCAGCAGGGCATCTGTATTTCCACCGATAAAAAAGGAATGCGTGTGATTCAGTTGAGGCGGATATACTTTCACATCGGGTAAATACAGGAAGATGGCGTCAATACGCCCATCCCAATACACTTGAGAACCAGGCGGGATGACACTGCGCAAATACTCACCGGCACGCTCATAGGAGGCAAGCACATTGGAACCGTCGCAATCGAAAAAATCATTTCCCTTGCCTAATACTTTTGTTGGAGACAGGATCAAGCCAAGAATGAGCAGTGAGTTCAGCCCAATCAGCCCTACTCTCCTCGACCAGACTCGGCGATCTGCATAGAAGCGCCGCGTCCAGAGTAACCCCAGCGCGAACAAGACCACTACCAGAACGCTGACCAGCAAGACAAACGTGGCACGGAATAGCAATAAATGCGGAAGGCCGGTTAAATTTAGTAAGGCGTGCCACAGGTAAACCCGGTCGAGTCGTTCAATCATCGCTTTTGCAAAATCCGAGCTCAAGTCCTCGTGGGTAGTAGAACCAATGGAAACAATGATGATCGCTCCCATTGCAAGAACGAGCGTTCGTCTAAAAGTAGAAAGGTCTCTGACCAGAAAACGATGGGCAACGACAAGCAGGAGGAAACCAATGAAATCGAAATAGCCTACATAAAGAAGAATGCAGGACACGCAGACCTCTCCCCCAATCGAAGCTTGCATGTGGGCAAGCAGCAATACCAACAGCAATACCGATAAAAAAATTGCGGCCCGCATCCGCTCAGATACATGAAAGCCCTTTGGTAAAGGCCATAACAACCAGACCGCCACCGCGCTTACTAACGTAACAAAATGAAGTCGGAACGTCAGCCAAAAATAAAGGAATACACGATAGTCAGTCCTGGTCTCCAGTTTCACAATCCTCGGCGCATCCCCATAGATCGCCGCAGGCGGCCGAAACTGGCGCAAAACGGGCATGATGGAAGTGGGCACTCTCACTGCCCAAATAGATAACACCTCCGGCCAATACCATAGCGTACCGATTGCTACTACTAGCCCTCCACTAACCAGCGCCAGAAGACCAATTTTCCAACCGTACTGCCATAACAAATAAAGGAAGAGCAATGGCAGGACAAATACCATGTTCTCTCTGGTCAGGATCATCAATCCCGCCAGGCCAGAGCCAAGCATGATCTGCCATATGGGACGTTTGACACCCACTGCCAGGACCAGCATCCACGCCAGCATGACCGCGATCAAGCCTTCAGAAAGCGCCAGCGTATAGACTTTTATCTCAGCCGGATTCAATGCCATGATCCAGATGGCTGCTGTTGCCCACCATTTGCCTCCCCAGCGCCTGGAAAAGATCCACAGGCCGAGGAGAGTCAAGACAGACAAAAAGATCATGAAATATCTGGCGACATCCAAGCCGAGACCAAACCACTTTTGGATATAACCGGGAATTAAAAAGGACAAAACGGCATGATTCGTCCACAAGCCATAATCCTGGAATGGTACATACTTCCCGGTGGCGAACAGCCAGCCTTTATAGACATACATCCCTTCATCCAGGAAGGATGTCTTGGTGCGCGCCGTATCCAGCGCCGCAAGAATATAGGCAATAAAGCCAGCCACGGTAAGAAAAGCAGGCAGCCATGAGAGTGAATTGATTTTTCTTACTAAAGATGAGACTCTCTGCATTGCTCAAATCCTTGCTTAGGGTGTAAGAATTTTACTTGCCCACTGGCGTTCATTGTTATACCATTCGACCAGTTTCTCGACACCCATACGCATGTTGAACTGTGGCTCCCAGCCAAGCAACTCCCCCGCCTTGCTCACATCCGCCCAGTTCGTGAACATATCGGCTGGGTTCGGCGGACCGTATTGCACATCTGCCTGCGTGCCAATAACCTCTTCGATCAACTTGATCAAGTTATTGATGGTAATGACTTCATGCCCGCCGAGATTGATGATCTGATAGCCAACCGGCTTGAGCGCAAGGATCGTGCCGCGCGCGATATCATCAATATAAGTAAAGCCTCGTGATTGCTCACCATTTCCATTCACACGCACAGGCAGTCCCTCGCTGATCCACTGCACGAAGCGGAATAGCGCCAGATCGGGTCTGCCTGCAGGACCATACACTGTAAAATAGCGGACAACGCTGACATCGATATCATACAAATGATGATAAGCATGGCACATGGCCTCTGCGCCCTTTTTGCTGGCCGCGTACGGCTGGAGTGGTTCGCTGCTGGAAGCGGATTCCGGTGTTGGATAAGGAGGTTCTGCTCCATAGATCGAGGATGTAGAGGCAACCACAAATTTCCGCGCACCAGTCCGGCGGCAAATCTCCAACATATTCAAAGTGCCAATCATGTTGCTTTCCACATAGACCCATGGATCTTCAACACTGTATCGCACCCCGGCCCGCGCCGCGAGGTTGATCACACCATCGAACTGATCAGCGTTGAATTGCTCGATAATTGATTTATTTGAAATATCCAGTTTGTGAAAAGTAAAACCAGGCATCGCCTGCAGCCGGTGCAGACGATAGTCCTTCATACGTGGATCATAGGCATCGTTCATATTATCGATACCCACCACAGTATGTCCATCCTGGATGAGCAACTCAGAAGTACGCGCTCCTATGAAGCCTGCCGCGCCGGTGACTAAATAATTTGCCATTTATGTTCCTGTTTGAGTTGCCGTTCTACAATCTCACGATCTTCTCAGCACCCTTCACAAATTCTCTGGTTGCGTTGCGGCTGTCAAAGACAAACTTTGCACATTCAACAATTGCCTTGTAATCATAAACCTTATGGTTTGTAATGATCACAACTGCATCGGCGTCCTGTACCGCTTTCATCACATCCTTCACGCTATCCATATGCCAGCCCTCGGATTCATGGTGGATATGAGGGATATACGGATCATGATACTCCACCAGCGCGCCCTTCTTTTGCAAAAGGGCAATCACATCGAATGCAGGTGATTCACGGACGTCATCAATATCCGGTTTGTAGGCTGCACCCAGCACCAGCACTTGCGAGCCCTTAAGTGCCTTACCGCGCTCATTTAGAGCTTCCATGATTCGGCTGACAACATAACGCGGCATGTTTGTATTGATCTCGGAGGCAAGTTCAATGAAACGCGCGTTGTAATGAAATGACTTCATCTTCCACGAAAGATAAAGCGGATCTATTGGAATACAATGTCCGCCCAGACCAGGGCCGGGGGTGAACTTCATAAAGCCAAAGGGCTTGGTTGCGGCAGCATCGATCACCTCCCACACATCTACACCCAAACGTTCACACATGATCGCTAATTCATTGACAAGACCAATATTGATCATTCGAAACGTGTTCTCGAGTAATTTAGCCATTTCAGCCGCTTCAGCTGAGCTGACCCGATGAACCTTTTGAATTGCGCCTTCATACCAGGCAGTCGCAACTTCACTGCAAGCCTCGGTAATGCCGCCCACAACTTTAGGGGTATTGATCGTTGTAAAATCCTCACGGCCTGGGTCAACCCGTTCGGGAGAAAATGCCAGGAACCAGTCTTCGCCAACATTGAGTCCACATTCAATACCAAGCTTGGGTAAAAGGACTTCCCGCGTGGTGCCCGGATAGGTAGTTGACTCTAACACAACGACCATTCCCTTATGCATATGCTTTGCCAACGCCTCGGTCGCGGAGAGAATGAACGACATATCAGGGTCACCTGTTTGACGCAAAGGAGTCGGTACACAAATGCTGACTGCATCCATTTCCTTCAAAATCGAGAAATCGGTGGTGGCAGTCAAATGCCCCGACTTGACCAATTTTTCAACCATTTCCGTCCGGACGTCGGGGATATAGGAAACCCCCTTATTGATGGAATCAGACTTTCGCGCGTCAGGATCGATCCCTGTCACGTGGAATCCCGCTTCGGCAAACACAACCGCCAGCGGCAATCCTACATAGCCGAGTCCCAATATTCCTATCCGTGCTTTCTTTTCTTTCAGGTTGTTGATGAGAGTTTCTTTGGTAGACATAGTTTTCCTTGTAGTTCCCTCTCTTTTTAGGGAGAGGTTGGGGATGAGGTCAAAACAAATTCATTTGCTTTGGCTCATCTTCTTTTTTTTTAGATTCTTTTCCTTTGGACCTGCCTAATTGGGAGCGTGCCTCCTTGAGCAGTTCAGGAAGCTTGGCAAAATCAGCCATGATGGCAGGCTTGAGCGACATTTGATGCAGTGCCGCGGCCGGGTGGTACATGGCAATTACAAACCGGTCATCCACTTTTCGCATCTGCCCATGGATCTGCGTAATCTTTGCAGCTTTGAAAAACAAGCCCATCGAGAAGCGACCGAGTGTGACAATAATGCTTGGGTTGACGATCTTGATTTGGTGCTGAAGATAATTGCTGGTGCAAGTTTCGATCTCATCCGGCAGCGGATCGCGGTTACCTGGCGGGCGACACTTCACCACATTCGTGATCCACACATCTGCGCGCGTCACACCCGCCTGTTCGAGCAATTGATCCAGGAACTTTCCCGCCGCGCCGACGAACGGGCGCCCCTGCTCGTTTTCATGGAAGCCCGGTCCCTCGCCAATGAACATGATCTCGGCATGAGTAGGGCCTTCGCCAGGCACCGCCTTCTTGCGCGAACGATGAAGCTCACATTTTGTGCAAACCACGATCTGTTTCGCAAGCTTCTCTAATTCCTGTTCATCACTCATTTTGTTCCTCCTCATCCAATATTGAACGATCAAAAAAGAGCTGTTCAACATTCAACGAGTCAAGATTCATTAAGATCGCGTCTTCATCATTATCCCTGTAATAACGCCGCCTGCGGCCCGCTTCTTTATATCCAAACTTATGATACATCTCCTGTGCGGCCAGATTGCTTTCACGAACCTCCAGAAAAGAACTGCGGGCGCCTTCACCCGCCAGATCACGCAAAGCATAAGCCAATAAATTTTTCGCGATGCCCTGCCTGCGAAAATCCGGATGGGTTGCCAGCGTGGCGACATGAGCTTCATCCACGATCAGCCAGACGACGATCATTCCAACGACTTTTCCATCCAATTCACCCACCCAGCAGCGTGAAGCCGGGTTTTCTGTTATCTCAAATCGAAACGATCTTTCAGGCCAGGGCAGGCTGAATGATTTTTGGTCCAATTCAACCACCGCAGGCAGGTCAGCCACTGTCATTTTGCGAAGAGTAAGGTTCATGCGGGTATTGGCTCAGCTACATGTAAATAAATTGGTGCGAGCGTTGCCTCATCGTCTACATTGCCTGCCTGCCAGCGCCGCCACGCTAATTCGGCCAGGATTGCCGGGCGCCGCACCGATTGCGCCGGCGATGCGAGATGAACCTCAGGTTTCTCAGTCAGCTTTTGACGTTCTTCAGATGTCAACTCACCGCACAAGACAACCGGACTCTTCACTCCATCTACCAGAGCTTCAAGAGTTGTCACTCGCGCGGGCCCCTTAGCCTGCCATCCGTTTTTCGAGCTTTTATACCAGCCGGCAGCTAGTCTCCCACGCCCCGCTTGAATGACAACCACCAACTGACCCCTCGCCGGTGCCTGTGCCGCCGCAAGAATATCCAGCGTGGGAATGCCGATCAAAGGCAAATGACGCGCGAAGGCCAATCCCTTCATCAAAGATAAACCAACCCGCAAACTTGTAAACGAACCGGGCCCAAGCGCTACGCCTAGCGCCTGCACATTCTCCATCGTTAAACCACACCGCCTGAACAACTCAGAAATTGCCGGAGCAAGTTCCATGGTATGGCGCTGGCTGCTGCGCCAGGCATACTCGCTGATTACTTGTGAGCCATCATGAATTGCAAGGCCCATCTGCGCAGTGGAGGTATCCACAGCCAGCAGCATTAGTCGCCTCCATAGGCGGCCTGACGGACCACTTCGAGCAAGTCATCGTAGCGCTTGCCGTCTGACTTGAACTTCATTTCACGTTCTTCTTCATCGATATGCTCGAAGTGAATCCACAAACGTCCATCTGGAACCAGCCCGTCAATTCGTTCTGGCCATTCAATAAGCAGGGCCCCCCGGGCTAACATCGAGTCGAGGTCCAGTTCTTCCGCTTCGGGCATAGAGTCGAGGCGGTACGCATCCATATGAAATAAACGCGCCTCGTCCCCACGTCGATACACATTGACGAGGATAAACGTCGGGCTGGAGACCGAATCCAGTGAGCCCCATCCAAGCGCCACGCCCTGTACGAACGTCGTTTTTCCTGCACCGAGATCGCCCTGCAAACAGATCACGTCGCCTGCTTGCAAAGCTTCCCCCAGACGCGTACCGAGACGGCGCGTCTGTTCGGGGCTGCGGCTGAAAAAATCCATTGTGTGCGCATTCAGAATGGGCATCGCAGGGATTATATCAGGCGGATGGATTCTACCCCAAACCTTATGCTTGACACTATTCTGATTAACTTGATTTGCCTGACAACCCATCCCCGGCTCAAGGCGGCGGGTTCCCTTCGTTCTAGCTCCGTAGTAGCCTCGTAGTAGCTTCGTTGCATAAGAACCAACCTGTGGCTCGAAAGGCCCCCTTGAAACTGATCTTTCCCCATCTGAATCTTGACCTTCAGAACGCTTCTCCTGGTACGAAACGGTTGCCCTGCGAATTCTCATCCAGGAGGCCATTGAGAGCCTAATCTGGTAAAGTCATGATCATTATGTGAATAAGTAGACGCCCGATTAGCTTTCGGTTAAGATACACAGAAGCTCACAAAGGAGATGGAAGATGGAAAATTTTCTAAATCAATTATTTGCATTCTTTATCGCAGGCATTCCCAAGCTGCTTTCAGCACTTGCCATTTTTATTCTTAGCTTATATCTCGCCCGGCTGGTCAGCAATATGCTTAGACGCGTACTTCAAAGACACAAAGCCCCCGCCGGTGTGGTCCAGCTGCTGGGCCAATTGACGCTTTGGGCAATTATCGTCGCGGGTACCATCAGTGCCCTGCAGCGTTTTTTCGAGGTAACTGCCTTTTTGACGGGACTTGGCATCATAGGCTTTACGATCGGTTTTGCGCTACAGGATATCATGAAGAATTTCGCCTCCGGAGTCATCCTGTTACTTCAGCAGCCATTCCATGTGGGCGAAACAATTGGTGTGAAAGGTTTTGATGGAACTGTGCTGGCAATTGACATGCGCTCCACCGAAATGAGATCGGCAGACGGGCGCGTGGTCATCCTGCCGAATGCGGATATTCTGTCCAATCCGATTGTGAATTATTCCCGCGCCAATGAAAGACGTGTCGATTTCACGCTCAACCTGTCTCACAGCAGCGAACCAGACACCGTCCGGCAAATTGTTCTGGAGGCGATCCAGGATGTTGAGGGGTTTGTCCGTGAGCCACAGCCAGTGATTGTGTTCAACAGCCTGACGGACTCGGCTTTGGAACTAAATGCCAATTTCTGGATCGATGTGACGAAAACCAACCCGCTCCACGCAAAAGATGCTGCACTCTTGAAAGTGAAATCCGTGTTCTCTGAACAGGGGATCGAAATTCCCCACCCTGTGCAGGCCCTGTTAAGCACACAGGTGCCAAAGTAGACAGGTATACAAGGAAACAGGTAAGCATGTACTTACTTGTAGACCTGATTACCTGTTTACGTGTCTACCTAGACACCTCCAACCCTAGTCTTTCCCCGATCACATGAGCAATTGTGCGCGCGGCTTGCGGCTTCCCTGCGCGACGACAGTTTTCGACCACCTTCATCCGCTCATCTGGACGCGAGATCCAGCGGGTAAGTGCTCGCACCACATCCTGAGCGTTGGGAGCCCATACTCCCGCGCCTTCCTCCTCCACAAAAGTGACATTCCCATCTTCCTGCCCCGGTAATTTTGCATAAAGAATAATTGGCAGTTGCGCATTGAGCGCCTCTGCAATTGTCCCGGGTCCCGCCTTGGTGACAATAAAATCGGAGGCTCGCATGAAATCCGGCATTTCATGTGTGAAGCCATAGATCAAAGTTGGATTGTCCCACTTTTGTGATTCGAGAGTCGCTTTCAGACGCTGGTTCCGCCCGCAGACAATGATCAACCCTATATCCAGGCCTGAACTGTCTATCGCCTGCGCAGTCTTGGCGAGAGGACCCATCCCTTCTCCGCCTCCGACCATTAGAACAATTGGCTTGTCCACGGGCCAACCCAGTTTTTCTCGCAGCACATTTTTTCTTCCCAAAGGCTGACAATACTGATCGGCAACAGGGAGTCCAACGACACGGACTTTTTCAGGAGATATTTTGTATTTGATTGCGCGCCGGCGAGCAGTTTCAGTAGGGACGAGGATAAGATCCGCGCGGTTATCGTACCAGAGGGCATGAGTTGTCACCATGTCGGTGACAACGTTGATAAAGGGCGGTCGATCTTTGCCAAGCGCACGCAGTGCAAATGAATTTGCAAACGGGTGAACGGTAACGATCAAATCTGCGGGGTGACT
>DATGYJ010000215.1:0-4598 GCA_035298105.1 Anaerolineales bacterium
ATGGACCCAATCATACCCCAGATGATCGTCAGACGCAGGAATAAGATCGGAAAAAAGAAGAACAATAGTCCCAGCGCAGCGCAGTAAAATAAGACCAGAGGGTGGAAGTCGCGGATGACATACTTTTCCCACATGCGATAAAAATACAGTTTAGTCAATAGCCAAAACAGCCTGGGGATCATGCGGATCGGCTTGACGCCACTTTTCTCCCCAATGTTGTAGATTGGCTTGATTTTTACATCGCAAACGCGAAAGTTATAAATGTTCAGCCGAACCAGAAGATCATTGGGCTGCCCATAGCGTTTGTACATCTTATTCCAATCAATGGTTTTTAATGCCTCATAGCTAATGGCCGTATATCCGCACTGCGAGTCCGCTACTTGCCAGTAGCCAGATGCGATCTTCGTTAAGAGCGACATGACCGAATTTCCGAGATAGCGTACTCGGGGGATCTGATTCCAGGCATCTCCGGTAAAGAGGCGGTTTCCTTTCGCGAAGTCTACTCTCCCAGAGGTTACGGGATTTAAGAGGGCCGGCAGGTCGGATGGATCCATCTGTGCATCTCCGGCCATTACCACAGCGACGTCAGCCCGCTGTTCCAGACACCATTGGTATCCCGTGGCGATCGAGCCGCCCACACCCTGATTAACGCTGTGTCTTATGAAGGAGAGCCGGTCAGGGTATTTGGCTTGTAAGCCTTGGAGGACGGCGCAGGTATTATCCTTGCTGCAATCATCGACGACGATGATCTTATCGACGTATTCTGGCATGGTCTCAATCACACGGCCGATCAGTGTTTCCTCATTATAGGCCGGAACGACTACGATGATCGTTTTATCCGCATACATCTGCCTGCACTCCTCTTCTACGAATAATATCTGAATCATAGTCGATTTTCCCGCGCTGAAATTGACACTTTTGCAAAGATGTGGCTCCTGGAGTAGGCATCTTGCAGATCGCTGAATCGATTTTCCTCTAGGAGCGCTGACCGTATTTTCTCTGCCACTCAAACAACTTATTCAGTGCCTCAATTGGGGAGAGAGAATTGATATCCAACTCCCGTAATTCATCCAGCAGTGGACTTGACTCAGGAAACAGCATGACTTGTTGGGCCGCATTTGGATCAATTTTCACTGCGCGTCCGGATGTTTTTTCAAGTTCAGCCATGATCTCGGTTGCTCTCTGGATCACTGGGTTGGGTAGACCGGCTAATTGCGCGACATGGATGCCGTACGAGCGATTGGCTCCGCCCGGGACAATCTTATGCAGAAAAACGACTTTATTGTCCGCTTCACTGACGGCCACATTATAGTTACGGACGCCAGGCAACAAGTCAGCCAATTGCGTCAATTCATGATAATGGGTCGCAAACAGTGTTTTTGCCCGCAGGTGCGGATGATTATGGATGTATTCAATCATGCCCCAGGCGATCGACAAGCCGTCATACGTAGAGGTGCCACGACCGATCTCATCCAGGATCAAGAGTGAGCGCGAGGTGGCGTGATGCAAAATATTCGCCGCTTCGATCATCTCGACCATAAATGTGGATTGCCCGGCATGAATTTCGTCCTGTGCCCCGATCCGTGTGAAGATGCGATCTACGAGTCCGATTTTGGCTGAATCGGCGGGCACGAAGGAACCAATCTGTGCCATCAAAACGATCAGTGCGGTTTGTCTCAAATAAGTACTTTTCCCACTCATGTTGGGTCCGGTGATAACGCGCACGATCTCGCCCTGTTCAAAAATGACATCATTGGGAATATAGCGTTCACCGTGCAATAACTGCTCAACAACGGGATGCCTGCCTTCGTGGATTTCGAGTTCACTGCCGATATGCACCTCAGGTCGGACATAGCTGCCGAGAGCCGCCGTCTCGGCCAGAGCGGACAGTACGTCCAACACTGCCAGTGATCGGGCGATCTGCAGCAACTTGTACGCCGATTTGCTGATCACTCCACAGGTCTCTTTGAACAGGCGCAGTTCGATCTCGCGGATACGCTCCTCAGCATTCAATACGAGCGTCTCATACTCTTTCATTTCAGGCGTGATGAAACGTTCTGCATTGACCAGGGTTTGCTTGCGGATGTAGTTCTCAGGGGCCCTATCTGCGGCGCCACGCGAGATCTCGATGTAGTAGCCAAAGACTTTGTTGTAACCGACTTTTAATGTCTTCAGGCCTGTTCGTTCGCGCTCCACTGCTTCCAGGTTCGCAATCCAATCACGTGCGTTTTGCGATGCCCCAATCACGGAATCAAGCTCCTGAGAATACCCCGGTCGGATGATGCCAGTGTTCTGTAGCGTGGCAGGTGGATCATCATCAATCGCGTTTTGAAGAAGTGACAATTCATCATTTGCCAATTCCAATTTTGGAAGGGGTGATTCTAAGCTCCCTGAGGAGAGATGGGGTTGTCCTATGATATTGACGACGCTCGGCAGACGTACCAGCGTATCTCGCATGGCAACCAGATCGCGCGGTTGTGCATAGCCTGCCAAGACTCGATTGACCAATCTCTCCAGGTCAGCAAGCGGCTTGAGTGCAGCGCGCAGCTCTGCCCGTTTCATGCCATCATCGAAGAAGTATTGAAGGCCATTCTGCCTGCGCTTGATCCTTTCTACGCTTAGCAGAGGCTGGCTGACCCACTGATGGATCATGCGCTTGCCCATTGGGGTAACGGTTTTATCCAGTGTGCCAAGCAGTGAGCCTTTATGTTCACCGCGCAAAGTTTCGTCCAATTCCAAGTTGCGGCGTGTCGCGGCGTCGAGGGTCATGAATTCGTTTAGGCTGTAAGCTCGCAGGCTGGTCAGGAGAGTCAGCGAGTCTGGCTGGGTATCTTTCAGATATTGCAGGATCGCGCCTGCTGCTCGAATGGACAGTCCGCGACCTTTCATTCCAAAGCCTTGCAGGGTGGCAGCTTTGAAATGGGAAAGGAGCGTTTCTTCACATTTGCCTGGTTCAAATCGCCAGGCCGGGTAGGACGTTTTATGACCTTGAATACCGTCGTTCAGAACCTGGTTGTCAGGATATAGGATTTCGGCGGGATGCAGGCGCGTCAGTTCGGCGCGCAACGCTTCGCTCGGGAGTTCCGTAACAGCAAACTCTCCGGTGGTGATATCGACATAAGAAACGGCAGCAGTTTGAGAGCCTGTCGATGCGGAGGATGCAGAGTCAAAAATGATCGAGGCGAGATAGTTATTCGAATCCCCAGGCAGGAGGGCGGGCTCGGTGACAGTTCCAGGGGTCACAACCCGAATTACTTTGCGTGGGAAAAGCCCTTTGATCGGTGTATCCCCAACCTGTTCACAGATGGCGACGTGATAGCCTTTCTCGATCAGGCGTGCCAGATAATTCTCAACCGCGTGATAAGGAATGCCAGCCAGCGGTACCCGCACACCCTTACCCACGGCTCGCGAGGTCAATACAATGTCGAGTTCACGGGCGGCAATTTCTGCATCTTCATCGAAAGTTTCGTAGAAATCACCCAGCCGAAAGAGAAGGAGGGTATTCGGATAGTCGCGTTTGATATCAAGATATTGTTGTCGAATGGGGGTGGCATCGTCGTTTTGCATAATATTATTCTACCTGATTCCGTTATATAAGATGGAGAGTCTGTTCGTCATAGCAGAATTGCGTAGATTAGGCCCTTTAGTGCGTGTAGGGTAGGAAGAAGCGCGGGCCTTTCATCTGCCTTTGATTGTCACTTCGGCGCCTTGGTCGATGCAAACCTTGGCATTTCACAGAGTTTTTTCAGTAAACTTAGGAGTAAATATGTATATCGATCCCAATACTGGTGGTATTTTGTTTCAGGCCCTCGCTGGGCTGCTGGCTGTTGTATCTGGTGTTCTGTTCTTCTTTTCGCGTCAAATTCGAGAGGGAATCGCCCGTCTTCGCCGGCACAGTCGGAAAGATGAAGATGATACTCCAAGATAAGATCTCATTTGCATGAAGACGCTGATCATCGGGTTCGACTCATTTGACCCTGCTGTTTTTGAAGAAATGGCGGGCAAAAATCAGTTGCCCAATCTTGAAAAGTTTAGCCAGCCAGGCGGCTACTCAAGGCTGGAAGTATGCTCTCCTCCCCAAACGGAAGTATCTTGGACGAGCATAGCCACAGGTGTGGATCCTGGCGGGCATGGGATATTTGATTTCGTCCATCGCGATCCTGTCACTTATATTCCCTACGTTTCTATTTTGCGTATGCGGAAGAGTGCAGTCGGCGACCAGTTTGTTCCACCCTATACAACCAAAACATTTTTTGAAGAGGCTGCCGCATTAGGATATCCAGCTACTGCCCTCTGGTGGCCCGCCATGTTCCCGGCACGTCCTGCATTACCTGTCAATACACTGCCTGGACTCGGCACGCCAGACATTCGAGGGCAGTTAGGCGTTGGCACGCTGCTGACCACCGAAGATGAGCCATTGAAAAAGACGATGATGGTCAAGCTGGAGATGGTTGGGAAAGATCATTTTACGGCCTCGTTACCTGGTCCCCAAATCCAAGGGCGCGCAGGTCCACGAACGATTAGCTTGCCGGTGTCCTTGGATATTCTTGATCAGAAATCTGCAAGGCTAACCATCGATCATCAGCAGCTTGACCTGC
>DATGYJ010000216.1:0-2872 GCA_035298105.1 Anaerolineales bacterium
GCTGCCGGCCCGGCACATCGCGCGTTTGCGTTTCAAGGATGTCGATGCTCTTTTCGATCTCGGCGGCGATCTCGTTGACCGAAAGCGTGTCGATCCAGGCGGCGGCCAGCAGGATCGCAAGCGGCATCCCATCCACCATCCGACAGATCCGAGTCACGGCGGGCAATATCGCATCGTTGAGTTCAAATTTAGGCTGTGTCCACTTGGCGCTTAGGGTAAATAGTTGTACCGCGCTGTTCTTTTCCAGACTACTCTCACCAACGGTCAGACCTTCGATATTGAAAATCGTTTCCCCCATCAAATTGAGTTTCGCGCGGGATGTCGCGAGAATCTGCACACGAGGCGCTATCCTCAATATATCCTGAACGAAGGTTGCGCCGTCCAAAACATGCTCGAAATTATCCATCACCAGCAGTATCGCTTTGTCACGCAAATATTCCATAATGCGGGATTTCGGATCTTCGTTTGTTGACAGGGATATCGGCAGAACCTCGGCTACTGCCTGCACGATCATATCTGCCGAACTGATGCGGTCCAGCGCGACAAGATAAATGCCCTGAGGAAATTCCTGAACCATCTGACTAGCAGCCTCGAGGCCAAGGCGTGTTTTGCCCATCCCTCCGGGCGCCACGATGGTGATGAGTCGGTTGATCGAGTCTGAAAGAAGAGCTTTGAGCGATGCCAGTTCCGTTTCACGCCCAATGAATACAGTGAGCTGAGATGGAAGATTGTGCTTAACCACATCCATTGCGATGAGGGACGGAAAATCGGAAGGCAGGTCCGGCGCGGTTAATTGATAAAGACGCACAGGCTGCACAATATCCTTGAGGCGCCGTTCGCCCATGTCCGCAAGCAGCACGCCTGTTGGCAGTTTGTCAAGCGAAAGATCAGCGGCAATTTTGGAGAGCAGGATCTGTCCGCCATGCCCGGCAGACATGACACGCTGGGACATCGCGAGCGTTGCATAGCCTGAATAGCGTTCAGACTTGGATGCATCCTGCAATTGTGCCGTGCCGGTGTGGATGCCCATGCGTACCCTGATGGGCACAGGAGACCAAGCCTCCTGGTGCAGGGCGCGCTGGGAGTCCAACGCGGCGTTCAGTGCGTCGCCGGCGTTGTGAAATGCCACGGCGAAGGAATCCCCGGCGGAGTGAAACGTAAAGCCATTGTGCGTTTTGATGGCTTTTTCCAGGATCTCTTGATGCCGCCTCAGTAGAGTGGGCATGGCTTCGGGATATTGTTGAGCAAGTTTGGTGCTGTCTTCTATATCGGTAAAAAGGAAGGTGACGGTGCCGGAGGGTAGGGTTCGCGCGGGAATATCCTGGCTGGGAACACTGACCGGTTTGTTCGAGCCGACTTGGTTCTCATCGTAGAGAAGTTCAACATTTGCCGGCAGCGGCAGGTTGAAAGTTGCCGCATAACGTTTGAGATTGGCAGCGGCATAGATCAACCCGGCCAAGCGTCCTTCGTCGGTTTGGCCTGCTTTATGGGTGTAGCTCAGTCCGGCGGCGACTCCCGCCAGCCAGTATTGTCCCCATAGGTCGTCACGCAGACTTGGATGATTCGTCCCCAGCCATTCGGCAAATGCGCCTCGAGCAGACTGGATCACTGCACCAACCCCCGACATCTCAATCGGCACCTGATACGGGTCTGGTACGTCCGCCACTGCCATCAGTGTAAGCAAGTTGACACACTTGGCCAAAGACACCTGAGACATGGCCTGCATCAGGTAGGACATCTCCAAATAACGCTGATCATAAAGGAGAGGCATATTCTCTTTGAAGAGTGCAAAGTCGATCAGATAATATCCTTCCAGGTCTGCCTTGTTTTCAGCGAATTTGACCAATATGTTGTTGGTGTTCAAGTCGCCGTGGATGAACCCCGTGGCGATATCAATCGGACGAGCCTTGCCCCATTGGTCAGGCTTGCGCGCGTAAACCAAAGGATTGGGATAGACGTCTCCGTTGATCAGAAAGCCTGCGATGTCTGGATCTACCCGGCAGGTATTTTGCAGAAACTGTTCGATATTGCCACCTGGATCAAGGCGAAAACCCAGCCAATCTTGCACTACCTTTTGCGGGTGAACGGCTTGCTCGAACGTTTGACTTACATTCCACTCTGTCAGCAGGATGGTATTTGTTACAGAAAAGATGGTTTTGAGCTGGTTTTCCCGTCCGTAGTTCGATAACGGACGATACTGAAGCAGAGATTGGCCGGCAATCCTATAAAATATTGCAATGGCCCCTTCATACTCCACTTGGTCAAAGGCCAATTCGGCAACATGTTCCCGAGCAAACACAGAAGTAGACTTGCTCATCACGGTGTGGTGCCGGGTGACCTCATCCGATTTCGCTGACTTACCCTTGTGGTCAAGTTTAAGGACGTAATGCTCAACGCTCCCAGTGTCGTTTGCGGAAACGCTGACTAGATAGACGATCGCACCAGACCACCCGCCAACCAACAGCTGAAGCGGCGCGACCGTGATTTTGTATTGTTCCTGTGCTAGGAGGATGACCTTCTGGTATTCTTGTGGCAGAGATTGAAAATCAGTACTCAGTTCGGACATTGCGTCAGCTTCTTCTTTCGGCAATCCTAGCTGCAGTGTCGGGGCTGGCGTCCATCCAGCACTGTAGGGGTAATTCCTGGGCGCAGCCGCTGGACAAACCTCGGAGAGTTGTTATGGCATCGATAGTATATCGGTACTTTGACCCAGCGCATAGCGCCAATGGACGAAAACCTCTGAGACGAGCGTTCTCGGGGTCAGCAACGGGACGGGGCATTGCTTTCTGAGTGTAGAATGTATGGCCGAACTAGGGGTCGCATGGCGACATCACGCCGCAGATCAACCGCGGAGCTGCAGGGCAAGGTCAAG
>DATGYJ010000217.1:0-6645 GCA_035298105.1 Anaerolineales bacterium
GTTCAATGGTCTGGGTAGAGATCGGCCTCGGCATCTACGCGTTACTAACCGGGATCCTGTTGGCCGGTTATGTCGGCTGGGGCATTGTTCCCTGGATGGCGATCTATATGTTCGGCTACTTCTATATTGCCGGATTGAACCTGATCCAACACCGGATTGAAGCAAATTGATGCTAAGTTGCCTTTTGTTATAAGTGGACCTCCGGGCTTCGAAAAGCCGGAGGTCTTTTTTTGATTGGACAGCTCGGTGATGGTCTTCCCTTCCGACCACGCCAAAACTATGCTCGCGGAGGATCTGTGACCCCGTGGATTGCAGATGAAACTATAACTCTGGTTATGCGCGGTCTTATACCGCCATATCTGGGGACCGGTTGGTACAAATGTAAGTCAAGTATTCGACTGGCAGAATTTTCGCCTATAATTGAGATAGCTTCCTAACCATGGCGCAACGATTAACTGGTCATATTTTCATAAGTTATAGTCGCAAAGACACTCTGGTTTTGCGTCGTATTGTTGAATCGCTGCGAAAGCAAGGGATGAACATATGGATGGATAATGAACAACTGGAACCCGGAACTCCGGTCTGGGAGGAGGAGATCGAGCAAGCGATAAAAGAAGCGAGCGCGATTGTCGTCCTGATGTCGCCTGATTCTAAAATATCAGAATGGGTGCGGCGAGAAATCAGCTATTCTGAGCAGTATCGCAAACACATTTTTCCGGTCCTGATAGGGGGTGACGAAGAATCGTCGATCACTTTGCGCCTCATTACCCGTCAATATGTGGATATACGGCAGGACGAGGTTGAAGGATTGCATTTGCTCAACGTGACTCTCAAAGCCTACCTGGAAGGGTTAAATACGCAAGAGGAGCGTTTAGCGGCTGCGAAAGCAGAGACAGAACGAAAAGCTGTAATGCCGCAGGAAGTTCACCTTACAACAAGTGAAACCGGAGGGTCGGTCGAGGAGAAAAGTGTCGTAACTTCTGGTCTGTCAGAGTTAGCTCAAGCTTCCCGGCAGACGAAAACCAGGAAGATCGCCTCTCCTCACAAATGGAGCTCGGTATTATGGGGCACACTAGGCTGGGCAATCGCGGGCGCAACAGGTGGATTTATCTACTGGACAGGAGGCGACTATAGCGTAATACTCGGCGGTGCAGTAGGCGGGGCAATTGGCGGACTTGTCACTGCCATCACTTTATACGTTGAGCATCTGCTCTCCGATCGGAAAAGCATCCTCTGGATTACACTGGCTTGGGCGGTCGGTGTGGCAATTGGATGGACCATTGGCGATGCACTCACAGAAGCAATTGGCGCAGCAATTGGGGGAGTAATTGCTGGGACAATTGGAATAGTAATTACCTCACGCATGGACCCTGTTCTTTCGGATTGGAAGCGCCTGGTCTGGATTGCATTCGCCTGGGGGATTAGCTGGGCAATCGGATGGATAATTAGTAGGTATTTTCAATTGAATTTGGATGCGGGCACAATTGGCTGGACGATCGGTATTGCAATCGGTGCGGCAATTGGCGGATTTGTTACGACTTGGCAGGTCAGAGAAGGAAAGAAAAAATGAGCACTGCCAACACAGAGTACAAACGTAAGTAGTTACTCGCCCTTCTCTATACTCTTCTTCGCAGGCTTCTTGACCGGTACTTTCTTTCTCGGAATTGACTTTTTCTTTACTCCAATAACAGTGCCCGTTTCGTCAGTAACTGCTTTCTTCGGGGCAGCTTTCCTGCGCGGCTTCTTCACTTTTACTTCTTCAATTGCTGGCTCTTCTTTCTTCCCAAACATCTCATCCCATTTCGCCTGCACAGACTCAACGCCGGCACCGTTCAAGGCAAGAGTAACCTCACCCCATCTCTCATCGTCCACGAAGCGCCAGTCCATAAACACGTGATGCTGGTAGGCGTGCAATTCCACGTACAATCCCTCTTGCCACAGTTCCTCGCAGGAGCGGATATATTCCAAATGGGTCACGTAATCTTTGAAGATGACATGACCCTCAAACGGTAGTCCCAATCCTTCGGCGAGCGTTTTCTGTCTCAAATCGCCTGTCGCTTTATCGAGACATGCGGCAGAAACTTTGATCCAGCCGCTCGTCTCGGCAAAGCGGTTATGATAGAGCACAATCCCACGTTCATCCTGAAAAACATTGGAATACGCAAAGACATTTTCGTCCACGCTGCCATCCGAGCGATACAGGTCGTAGAGGAAGAACTGCTCTACGCCGGCGAACAGGTAGCGGTGGTGAAGGAGCGGGAAGATCTTCCAGGCATGCCCGCCGATCAGTCCTTCATCGGGCGTTTCCTCCCATTTCGGCTTGCGGAACTCCATCCCATACTTTTCGCGGAAGCCTTCCACTTGTCCATGACCGAACATCGGCAAGCCAGGCAGAGTAGCTAACACGGTAGTGACGCCAAAGTATTTATCGCCGTTGCCGAACTGCTCGATGGCCGTCTTTTCATCGGGGTTGCTCATGAAGTTGACGTAACGCTTGAGGATTTGAGGATCGAATTCCAGCGTGTTCTTGATCGCCATGCGATACTTGGCGTTGTCTTCATCACGCAGCATATGCATGAACGCCGAGTTATAGACCCGGTGCATTCCCAGGGTACGGACGAAATAGCCCTCCAGCAGCCAAAAGGCTTCGGCCAGCAGCAGCGTATCGGGAACTTCCGCCGCCACACGGTCCACCACTTCACGCCAGAACTCATTGGGGATGGCAGCATCGAATTCGGCCCGGGTCATGCCGTGCTCAGCCCGGGATGGGATGGCCCCACCCGAACCCGGCTCAGGGAACCACAAACGCTGGATATGCTTCTTGGCGAGCGTCATGGCGGCATCGAAACGGATCACCGGGAAATTGCGCGCCACGTGTAAGATCGTTTGAATGACTGCTTCCCGCACTTCGGCTTTCAGGTAATCAAGCTGGGCGGTGTCGTTCCATGGGAAGGAGGTGCCATCGTTGCCATGATAGATATAACGCGTATCCTCGGTATGACGGTCATAGCGTTTGAAGACAACGGCTGCATCTGAACGATCATAGTAATGATCTTCAAGATGGATTTCCACACGGGAATCATCAGCCAGGTTCTCTGAGTTAAAGATGTAAGAAGGATAAGGAGGCTGGGACAAAGACAGGAACCAATCTGGATGCTCGATCACCCACTTTGAGTCAATGCCCATATGATTAGGAACCATATCTGCAGAGAGCCGGATGTTGCGCTGCCAGGCACGATAACGCAGGTTTTCCAAAGCCGGCCAACCGCCTAGATCCTGGGCAATATCATAGGAATACAGTGAGTAGGCCGAAGCGACTGCCTCCGCGTCACCCATACGCTGCTTGATCCTTTGACTGGCACGTGAGCGTTCCCATAAGCCGATCAGCCATAAGCCGGTGAAGCCTCGATCTCTCAATAGATCGAGTTCCTCGTCCGGGATTTGGTCGAGCGTCTTGATCCAGCGCTGATACTTCCTGGAAAGCTGCTCCAGCCAGACGTAAGAATTCTTGGCGATCAGGACCAGGCGCGGCATCCATTCTCGATCGGGACTGTAACGCTCATATTCCTGGTATTCACCGCCGCCAAATGTTTGCAGAGGCACATCCGGTTTGAAATCACCGGGTCCGTGCTGGCGGATAACTTCCTCACGCAAAAAGTCCATCCCGCGCATGATGCGTGCGACGAACTTTTCATCAAGCAGGTGTCCCCACTTATCGATAATAAATTGTAATTGTCCTTCAAGTGAATAGGGAGAGGCTTCTGCCGGTGCACGCAAAATTTCAAACAAAGACTCTCCTCCACCCGGCTGAACAGCGTTTTCCCTGGCGATCTTCGCAAAAAAGGTATTGAGGGAGGCGATCAGGCTCTTGTAGGCGGTCGGCTCGAGCGGCTCATCGTCCACCAGATCGAGCAAGGGGCTGACCGCCGGGTTTGCGTTGTGCGTGAATACATAGATCAGCTCTTCGATGGTCTTGATCCGTCCATTCGTGAGTTTGCCGAGATATTCCTCGACCTTCTCTTCCCCCCGATAGACATCCTCAGGCGGAAACTCAGACACAAATTTCCTTTGGGTCGTGGTGACCGACTCCTTGCCAAGACTTTCGTCCACGTGGGAGACGGCAGTGTTCATCACGACTGGCGGAACATAATGCCTGACGAGCAGGCGCAAAGCCTCGTCGATGAGGTGCATGGCATAAATATCGGAGGCAGGTACCGGCTGGGTCCGGTGCGCTGACATTTCAGAGGCGAATTTTCGGGCCGAGGCATAATCCGTAAAGGTCACGCCTCCATCCGGGCGGAAGAAATCAGGACTGAATTGATATGTATCGCGGGAGGTTTTGGTGATAAGCATGGGGCAATGATAACCGATTACCGCCCATCTCACTACTATTGAACTCTGGTGTGAGCGACACGCTTCGCAGTGTCACATTACACCAGGCTCACTTTCGAGTTTACACATTTACGAGGTACTTCTTAAATGATTTCGAGTATACTTTGCGACGATGTCAGCGCAAAATCTTAATCTAGCATTGCACCTGATCCTGGCAGCGCTTTATCTGCCTTTGCTTATCACCTTGATCCAGCGGCATGCGGGACATGAAACTGCCGCAATGTTATTAAGCGGCTATGTCTTGATCGGCTCGTTCCTGGATGTGGCCGAGGGTTTATGGCGGGGAGGGCGGCTTTATATTGCCTCCCAGCAAGTCGCCAATGATTTCCAGGCATACGGGGCGCTCATACTGGCATTTTTACTCACGCTCACCATCGTCTCTTTTATACGCCGCGACCTGCGCACCTGGTTGGGAGTTGGCGCATTCTGGATCCTGGGTTTTATCGCAATTGCGCTTAACATCTTTCGCTTCGGAGAAGTGGTCTGGACGAATGGGAATTTATCTCTCACCTATGAGAGACTCCTCCCACTCTGGGCCATGCTTGGCTGGCTGGTATTTATGCTCGGCTCTGTTTTTAGCGTACGTTCGGCCTTTGCACGTTCCCGCCAGCCGTTACTGCGCAACCGATTGAATTACTGGAGTCCTGTCTTCCTGCTGATTGCTCTCAACGATGTATTGATCTTCGCAGGGATTCCATTACCAGGCAACCCGATACGGCTCGCCGCAGTCATGCTGGGGATATTCATCGTCGTCACTCATGATCCACCGGACCTGGTCGAAGTGTCGCGGCGGGTGATGACCTATATCATCACGACCATTGTGATCGTGGCGTTTTATGTTGCAGGCTTCACCGCTTCGCAGACCGTATTCAAGGCGCTGCCTAATTACAGCCCCCTGCTGGTCGGCGCGGGCATCGCCTTATTGCTCTCGTTTATATTCACTCCCTTACTTTCTGTTGTCCGTCGCTGGGTGAACCTCTGGTTGAACATTCGGGAATTCCACCCAAGCCGTACTTTACATGCCTACAGCGAACAGATC
The DNA here is from genome assembly GCA_035298105.1 of Anaerolineales bacterium. Lineage (GTDB taxonomy): Bacteria > Chloroflexota > Anaerolineae > Anaerolineales > Villigracilaceae > Defluviilinea. The sequence continues at coordinate 5,432 of DATGYJ010000217.1, forward strand.
AGCAACATCCTCGACATGCAAAGGCTGGCAAACGTTGCAGTGGGGCTCATTATCGAGGCAATGGATATTTCGCGCGGCTTCCTATTCCTGGTCGATAGTGAATTGACCGGCGAGGCGCAAAAGGCCTATCGACTGCGGGCAGTCCGCGATCAGGGCGAACGCCAGATCAAGATCATCACACTGACGAGCGATCACCCCGTTGTCAAGCAATTGATTCAGGAAGGACGTCCGCTGCTCCAATACGACCTCGATCTGCTTCCGGCCTTCCGGTCAGTTTCTTCGGCTGAGCGGGAATGGTTCAATCACCTGGAGGCGGAAGTCTATCTCCCCATCTTCTCCAAACGTGAATGGATTGGCATGCTCGCTCTGGGGGCAAAGATCAGCGGCAATCGTTATTCGGACGATGACCTGGTAACTCTCTCGGCTCTCGCAAACCAGACGGCGGTGGCGCTCGAAAATGCACGCCTCGTCGAAAACCTGGTCCAGCTCAACACTGAACTACGCCAGGCTTACCGTGCGCTCGACAAAGCCAATCGTGACCTCGAGCGCCTCGACCAGACGAAGTCTGATTTCATCAGCATTGCCTCCCACGAACTGCGCACACCGCTAACCACCATCATCGGTTATACCGAGATGTTGATCGAAGATCACAGCCTGCCACCTCCGGTACATTCCATGCTCAAAGGCATCTCAAAAGGGACGCGCCGCCTGCACGAGATCATGGACTCGATGTTTGACATCGCCCAGATCGACACACGGACCTTGCAGCTCCATTTGACACCCGTGGATACGGCTGAATTGATCAAAGAGGTGAGCGACGGCCTGGAAAAGTCATTCCAGGAACGAAAACAAACCCTGACAATCAGTATCCCTCCCCTGCCCCTGGCAAAGGCAGATCCAAACCTGCTCAAAAAACTCTTCCAGCATTTATTGACGAATGCGATTAAGTTTACGCCCAATAATGGGAAGATCACTATTGCAGCCAGAGCTTTGCCTACCCATAGCGCAGAACTGCCACATGGTGGGGTCGAGATTGTTGTCAGCGATACAGGAGTCGGTGTAGACCCAGCCTCACAAGACATCATCTTCAGCAAATTCTACCAACCGGGCGACCTCTCCAAACATTCCACGAGCAAGACGCGCTTCAAAGGCAGCGGCGCAGGGCTGGGGTTGGCTCTTTCTAAAGGCATTGTCGAAGCCCACGGTGGACGCAT
>DATGYJ010000218.1:0-10816 GCA_035298105.1 Anaerolineales bacterium
CGGTGAGCGACCCGGGCCGCTCGGCAACTTCGGCCGGTGTTCCAGCCGCGACCACTTGCCCGCCCTGCTTCCCTGCGCCCGGACCGAAATCGACCACGTAATCTGCAGAGGCGATCATTTCCAGATCGTGCTCGATGACGAGCACGGTGTTGCCCAGGTCGCGCAGGCGACGCAAAACACCGATCAGGCGGTGAGTATCGCGCGGATGCAGGCCGATGGTCGGCTCGTCGAACACGTAAAGGACGCCGCTCAACCCCGAGCCGAGCAGCGAAGCCAGGCGAAGGCGCTGTGACTCTCCGGCTGAAAGGGTCGGCGAGGAGCGTTCCAGAGTTAGATAACCGGCGCCGACTTCGACGAGCCGCGTGATGCGCCCGCTCAACTCCACGAGGATCGCTTCGGCGATGAGCATCTCGTCTGCGCTCAGTGCCTTGGGGAGAGCGTCGAGCCAGGCGCCGAGATCTGTGAGCGCCAGGCCCGAGAGGGCGACAATGGTCTGCCCGTTCACCGTCATCACCCGGCTTTCAGGGCGCAGACGCGTGCCAGAACAATCGGGACAGGTCTGGGTGATCAGGAATTCATCCATCTTGTCACGATAATCTGCGTCCTTGATGTGCTCGGCGTAGCGGCGCAGCAGATTGGTGGCGATACCTTCGAAGCGTCCCTGACGGACGGTCGTTGGCGGCTCGGTATTTGGGAAGTGACGGCGGAAGAGTGGGCCGTCCACGCCAAAGAACAATAGATCGCGCGGCGCGGGGGCAAAGTCTTTGATTGGAAGAGACAAGTCGAATTCGAACCCATAATAGGCAGCGGCAGTCTGCAGGGTGGAACCATAGTAATTAATGTGGAAGGAGTCCCAGCCGGAGACGGCACCCTCCAGAATGCTCTTGTGCTCATCGACGAGACGCTTCAAGTTCGCCTGATGCACGATCCCTAATCCGGTGCAGGTGGGACAGGCCCCCTCTGGCTTATTAAAGGAGAAGTAAGCCATGCCAATGGCCGGGATTGGTGCGCCGCAATGTGGACAGGGGAAGGTTTCTTCCGGAGCAGAGTCATCGTCCACTGCACTGGATTCATCAACCCATTCCGGGTCGGCTGCAGAGATGCGGTCGAAGGAGGGCGGGACATCTTTTCCGCAGTTCGGACAGGGGCGGTGTCCCAGGCGGGCAAACAGCACCCGCAGATAGGTATAGACCTCGGTCACAGTGCCAACCGTGGAACGCGGACTGTGATTGGTGAGGTGCTGGTCCACGCTGATCGAGGGCGATAGCCCGGTGATGGCCTCAACCGGCGGTTTCGTCAAGCCCCACTCGACCAGTCCCAGCGATTCCAAATATTGGCGCTGCCCTTCTTTATATAGGATGTCGAACCCCAGGGTGGATTTCCCCGAACCTGAAAGTCCCGTCAGGACGACGAGCTGGTACTTGGGAATCGTGAGGGAAAGATTTTTGAGGTTGTGCAGCCGGGCACCACGAATCGTGATTTGATCAGTCATCTCATCTCCAGAGTAGTTAGATTGGAGGCGAAGGTTTTGCCGTCTCCATATTAATTCTACAACCCTGGTGTGCAAAGGGAGGGTTTACGCCGGGTGGAGAGAAAGAGGATCAGTAAATGCCCGTGGCTTGTTTTTGGATCATCTCTTCGACCAGGGCAATGATCGTGTGAGCGCGCTGCTCATGCTCGCTGAGGGTGGAGATCCAGCGGTCGGAGGCCGTATAAACGTCTTCGTCGGGGCGGGGCGTGTCGAGCGCTTGGCGTAGATCGGTCTTTTCACCCCGGTCGAGCTGGATCAGCATGCGCAGGATGGCAGACAGGCTATAGCCGGCGCGGGAAAGCATACGGATGACCCGCAGACGGCTGATTTCATTTGCTCCATAACGCCGGTAGCCGTTGACAGGATCGCGTGGGATATCGATCAGGCCGTTGCGGTCCCAGTTGCGCAAAATGTCGATGCTCACACCCAACAGGCGTGCCACCTGCCCGATCTGCAGCGGCTGGATCGTAGCGTCGGCCAGAGCACCGAGGGCCCAACGTTCGAGCAGACCGGCGGCGACATCAGCCTGGGCGCGCTCAGACCGCACAAGTGCCAGGTGGCGGTAGGCAAGCTCAAGCGCCCCTCCCAGGTCACCGCTGACGGTCACGTGGATGATATGCAGGCCCGATTGGAAGATTGCTTTGCCCGGAAATTGGTTGCAATAGACCTGGCGGGTGAGGCGCAGGCAGTCGAGGTGGCGCTCGGTGAAACGACGGTAACCGGAAGGGCTGCGTTCCACCGGAGGCAGGAAGCCGCGCTCCACGTAGCGCCGCACTGTATTCGGATGAACACTCACTGCTCTCGCGAGATCAGAGGTACGTAGATATTCCATGCGCCAATGATTCTACTCCCTCTCTCAGTCCTCACAGAGTTACTGAATCTTGAATTAATATCTTCCGCCGCAACCATGTCGTTGCGAGGAGGGCATCCTGAGCGGAGCGCAGCGAAGTCGAAGGATCCCGACGATTGCGCACGCCGCAAAGCGGCAGTCCTGTAAGGAAGCAATCTCCTGGTCCAAAATATCTGTATACTTGCTTGAAAAAAGGCTAAGATTGTTGTCTGACCCTTTGCCGCCAATCTTCCTGCTCTCATCTCTGTATACTATGTCCCCGAACACCTGTTTACTATCTCTCCAGTCCATACAATGGCTCGAAAACCGGCATGCCATATTTGGGGGTCATTTTGGCTCGAAGAGATGAGTGAGGGATCAGCGAAGGAATAGCGAAGGAATAACGAAGGAATAGTTTCGAAAAAACGCTGGTTATCCGCCGTTTTTGACCGCCATATGTGGGGGGTAGTTCGTACAAATGGATTTAAAAATCGGGACGGATGTCCTTCGTGCGTGATCCGCCGATCCTTCATACATTCTTTGTTATGGGAAAAGGCCTTTTTTCCTCCCAGGCTTGCACGGGCACCCTGATGGGGATGATATGAATGTCGCCTACGGTAAAGGCTGTTTCGTCCTTGCTCACACCGTCTTGATATCCTTTGTGGTTAAGAAGGATTTCTCATCCGACACGATGAGAACCCACAAAGTCTATCCCATTGCCTCTTTCTGTTTGACCAGTGACTTCTTGTATTCTCTAAGTTGGTCTCTCGATTCCGAAATAGCCAGGATCCTGTAATCGTTCCCAGCTTCACCCTTGGCAAACCACCCGATGTTTTGTTTCAAAACCACCTCAAGATCATCGATACGCCACGCTTTTTCTCGAGGGCTGTATTCCAGTACAAGCAAGCCTCTTGTGTCCAACATAGGCATTCCCTTCCTCCTGCCGAATTTCGGCTTTTCCCTATCGTAATCATAGGTCAGAGCCCTGTTAATTTCATCTGTCATTTGTCATAAAAGCACGGCAAGCTGACCAGGACTCTGAGCGCTCAGAGTCCTGGTTCGTTGAATACTCACCGGTTGAATACGAAGAAGATCCCTTGATAGATAACAAACGCAAGCAGGCCAATCATAAGGGCGGGCGCTGGCTTGATCCTCTGAGCAGCTCTGACTCCTTTGATAAGCAGCACCGGCATCAGGATCCCGAAAATGGAATAAAGGATCCAAAGAATGGCACGCCAGATGGTAGGGGAATTCAGCGCCACTTCATACCATCTCAGATCGAGGAGACCAATGGCTCCCAGGAAACTGTCGGTCAGATCATGGAGCAGAGAAAACGCGGAGGCGATCGTAATTCCAAACCCGAACACGCTCAACGTATCTTCGAAGCTCCCTTTCCCCGAGAAGAGACGGCTCAATAAGTGAGCTACTCCCGCTGCGAGGATCCAGCACCCGAACATGCTCGGCGCGAGCCAGAACCTGTTGTAATAATAATAAACATCGGTTGGAACGGCCAGCCAGGGCTTAAACGCAGAAGGGGCACTGCCGCCGATTGTGAGAAAGATATACACAAATGTGTATAGGATAGCGTTGAACGCAATTGCCAGCAGACCAAATTTAAGCCTGCGGCTGTCCGTCAGGAGGAGATCGAACGTCTGGCGTGGGCGGAAGAGCGTACCAACATAATAATCTTTGAATGACTTCAGGTGGGGTGATGCGGTGTTGTTCATGAGTCTCCTGTTTGGTGCGGCTTAACCGCCGGTGGATTGTTTCTTGTAAAAAATCATATGCCAAATGCCTGCTGATTTCACGTGTCATTTGTCATCGAAATGCTCAAGTCGAGACGGTCTCTGACAACTCTGGGACCGTTTTGATTGAACGCTTTAAGCGCTCAATGAAGCCTGACCTGATGTTGTTAGACAATCCTGCAATCATAAGTCGAGAGAGCCCATGTCCATATTTGGGGGTCGATTGCGCGTCAGGTTCAGAGCGAATTCATATTTTCAGGAGGACCCTGCCTTTTAGGACTTTGGTCATGCCCACAGGTGGGGGTGCCTTTTTTTAATCACTGTCCCGACTTGCAAGCAAAGGGAATATCGCAAAGCGATGTGTTCCTGGCTCCCAACCTTCAGTAAACATACTCCCAGGGAGTTCCCATAATCTTTCTCGCACTTTGCAACACCGACGCATTTGAAATGCAATTACCTTGTTTCTTTGTTGAAATTTAAGGTCATTGGGTGTAAGATTTGTATAACACACCGAGAATTCAGAAGGCTCATCGTTTGGGAGAAAATAATTTGGATATTTCTGAAAGATTTTGCCCTGTTTGCAAGAATAAAAACGACAGTGAAGCTATTGTTTGCATTCACTGCGGCGCGTCTCTAGACTTCTATCCTGCGGACTCCGCAAAAACCAGAACAACTGAGGTGCAAGCCAACGGCCTGGGGACGATCGAAGGCTTGTTGATCGATGAAGCCTTGATCCCCGTCGGTGGAATTGCGATCTACGTCGAGGGCACCTCTAACCCTATTTATAAATACTTCGGAAAGGAATTTGTCATTGGTCGCAAAGTGGATGGGAGCACGGAGGCCCTTCTTGATCTCTCACCGTTGGGCGGTTATCATCTTGGACTTTCGAGACGCCACGTAACGATCCGGCGGGCAGAACAAGGCTATGAAGTGATCGATCTTTCCAGTTCCAACGGCACATGGCTGAATGAAGAGCGTCTGGTCCCCAACAAGCCTTATCCTTTGGCCAGCGGCTCGCTTTTACGTCTCGCCCGTATGCGGTTTTTTGTCCTCTATCGGCCCGGCCCGGAAACGAAACAGAAGAAATAGATTTCCATACCTGGATCATCGTCGCAGCTATGAACAACTACGCCCCTTACAGATCACCCAAGCGGTCATCATCACGCAGAAAGAGACAGGAGTCAGTTCTGTTCTTAGCACTGGGTGTACTCATCTCGTTTGTCTGTGTGGGGGTGATCGGGCTGGCTCTTTATCTGGGCGGCTATAATCCATTTGTTTTCCCGTTCAATCTGACTGCAACCGCTCTTTCTGCGAGGAACGCCAATTGTAAAGTACTGATCGACAAGGCAATTCAGGCCTCCGGCGGTTACTGCGGCAAGACCAATTCAAATAATGTCTGCTACGGCAATATTACGATCAAAGCTGAACTCGCACCGGGTGCCACGCAGCGGTTTTCCGAGCGCGGCGATACCGTCGCTGTGAATGAATTGCGCAGTCTTTCGGCCTCGCCGCTCGACCTGAAGAGCGACGAGTGGGGCATTGCGGTCTTCAAGGTCATTGCAAACCTGCCCCGTTCGCTGCCTGGCGAAACCGTCACCATGGTGGTGTTTGGCAATACCACCCTTGATAATCAAAGCGGGAATTTACAATCATTTTATTTCTACAGCGAGCTGGGACAGATCGCTTGTGAAGCAGTTCCGTTCGATGGCCTGATGATCACGGTGCCTGACGGAAGCGGCGTCCGCATGAACGTCAACGGAGCCGAAGTGACTTTGACGGGCAACGCCAGCCTCAAGGCCGTCCAGAATGGGGAGATGGAAGTCACGCTCTTCAAGGGAGCGGGCAGAATCGTTGCGAATGGTCAGGAACAATATTTCGGTGCCGGTCAGAAGGTGCATGTAGGCCTGGGCGGCGAGAACGGCGTTCAATCCGTCAGTGGACCTTCAGCTCCTGAGCCGCTGACGCAGCAGGAACTGAATACCGCCTGCACCATGACGGGGCAGGATTGCTCACCGGCTGAGATCATCCCGGTCTCGGCGGGAGAAGCTCAACAGCAAATCGAGAGTCAGATAACCTTCACGCCCACTCCCATTTATACGCTGACTCCCACTCCTACGTTCACAGCGTCCGTTACGGCAACCGGTACAGTCTTTATCTTTCCCTCCTGGACGGCGAGCGTGACACGCACTCGCACGCCCACGCTCACACCTGCCCGCACCGCCACTCGTACACGAACTCCCACTCCCACCAGGACAAGGACCAGGACGCCCACTCGTACGCCGATTCAAACAAATACACCCACGGTAACTCTAACTCCCACGGTGACGGATACACCAACGGATACCGCGACGCCAACAGAGACTCTCCCACCAGTGTCTTGTGGATCAATATCACTCGATCCTGTAACCCAAAGTTCCACTAACCTTGTAACAAATATTACCAACAACAATTTGGCTCCGATTACAATTGCCAGCTTTCATGCAGATTGGGTGAAGACGGCAGCGTCACCATCTCAGAAGCTGAGCATACTCTCGCTTAACGGTGCCCCTATATGGAATATATCCGATAACACTCCCCCAAGTGATATTCCAACTGAAGGCAATTGGATGAATGGTGCTGACCGTACAATCCCTGGCAGCACAACGCGAAGCTTTGTGCTTCAGTTCGGGGCGCCGTTGGAAACCGGTAATTACCAATTCAGCATTACTTTTGATGTCGGTTGTCCGGTTACCAGCACTCTTTTCTCCGTCCCCTAACATCCTCAATGACTACAGCCGAGCTCTCTGACTCTTCAAGTCCGCTCGTACCCGGAGGGTCGTTCCGCCAATACCAGCTGCTTGAACAGATCGGCGTCGGGGGACAGGCCGTAGTGTGGTCGGCCCTGGATCAGAGTCAGACCTGCCTTTATGCGCTCAAGTTCAATAAGATCCTGGATGCTGACCAGACCAGGGCGGAGGAGATTGGGATTGAGCAAAAGCTGGAAGCATTGCTCAGGCTTCACCATGCCCACATTCTGCCTCTGCGCGAGTTTGGATCCGAAGAGCGCATCCGCTTCATGGTGATGCCCTATATTCCCGGGGGCACATTAGCCGCAAGGATCAAAACCGCGCCCTTATCCTTCGAAGAGGTTTTGCGTTTTGGGACTGAAATTGCCTCCGCCCTGGACTATCTGCATAGTCAGGCAGTCATCCATCGTGATCTGAAATCGTCGAACATCTTGATGGATCTACGCCAGCATACCTATCTGGCTGATTTTGGTTTGGCTCGCCTGATCTCGACCTCCACGTTGGCATTCCACACCGGGCATGGAACTCCTCCGTATTCTCCACCGGAACAAGTCCGCTCGAAGGAGATCACGCCGAAATCTGACATTTTCAGCTTTGGGATCCTGCTTTTCGAGATGTTCACCGGACAATTGCCCTGGAACGGACAAAGGCAGCTGGGTGTGGAGCAGCTACACTCTGACCAGGAACTCCCTGACCCGCGCGAGTATGTGGCGGGGCTGCCACCCCTGATCACGGATGTACTGCGGCGCGTGACTTCCGCCGACCCCGACCGGCGTCCGCGTTCGGCGATGGAAGTCATGAAGATGCTTTATTACGTCTTCAACACCCCAGCTGAATCCGAGCGGGAGGAACTCACGTACGATGAGTCCGCGGCTCGCCACCGGGATGCCGAGGAATTGCTCAAACATGGCTTGTCCCAATGGGAATCTACCAACGGTAAATTCAACCTGGGTCTGACCAAGTTTGCCCTGATTGACCTGGAACAGAAAGAGATTGACACAGACCAGTTCAACCGCTTTATGTTAGCCCAGGCACTCACCTATGGTTATAAGGATGATCATTGGTGGTCAACCCTCAGGGATCGGCGTGAACGGCTGCTGGTCGCATCTGTCTTGCTCAGTAAGGATAACGAAGCGATTGCGGCGCGTGTGCTCAAGCACCTGATCGGCGATCTGCATCTCCAGGCTTCTGCCGGTGGATTACCCAAAAGCGTGGCAACTTCCCTGTTCGCGCTTGGGACAAGGACGAATGATGCAGTTCTTCGTCAGAAGATCTTTGCCGGTATGTTGACCCTCGTACGTCCTGGAAATGTCTGGCGCGATCCACCGCTCAACCCCGATCAGATCAAGCATCTGGGGGTACTGGCGCTGGAAGATTCGCAGTCCGGCGATACCGCGGCGGAATTGATAGGGCATCTACGCTCTCCCTCTGCGGTTCAGGTGATCCTTCGTCACCCGGATGAAGGCCGAAAGATCGATGCCCTGTTATTGATCCAGCGCGTGGCAGGGAGTTTGCCTTCTTTTGTGCCGGGTGGAGTTCGCCTGCGGCTGTCGCTGGAATGGGTCCTGCAAAGACTGATGCAACAGCCGGTCAGTCTTTTCGGCGCCTATCTGGTAGCCTGGCTGGGAACAGCTTTGGGCATAGGGCTTCAGGTCTATCTGACGTACAATCTCCCCGATTGGATGGACATTGCTCGTATTAGCACCTCTCTGGAACAAGGGCTGATTATCGGTTCTATATTTGGATTGGGCATTTTCCTGAGCAGGGCCATTATTGAACGCTTCCGAACATCCAACACTTTCCTGAGGGTCACGTTTGGAACGATTGCGGGAGTCCTGGGGATGAATATTGCCTTATTCATATTTCATGTGCTTTTCCTCAGTACACCTCCACGAGGCTTTCTCATCACACTCGGTTGCGCACTGATCGCTCTAACCTTTGCGCTGAGTAGTCTGCTTCGTTCGCGCCTGGTCAAGATACTTCTTTCCAGTCTTTCCATTCTGATGGCGATCACTGGAACCTGGTTGATCCATGTCAATCTCGCGGCTTCCCCAGTAGAGCTGACGCCCGTCTTCAGATACGATTACACCTGGCCTCTGGCACAAGTGATATTCACAGCGCTTGTTGTCGCTCTGCCGATCGGCATTTTTGGCAATCTCATCAGCCTGTCCATCAAGGAAGAATAATTTCCGGTTGTACGTCTTCGCGCATTCGAAGCGCCCCGGCGCCGATTACAATCCTATACCTTGTCATATCCCCCCGCTTTCGCAATTGACAAACATGCCGTCTTTGAAATAAGAACAGCCGGATCCCATTGGCCCCGGCTTGTAATCTGGTTAATATCGTACAGACTTAGCTGATGACGAATGAATCGGTATTCCCCGGCAAATCCTGGGCAAGCGCTTCCACAATTGGAAAGGGCTCCATCTTTACAAGCGATTTGGTCGTGTAGTCCCACCAGGCGCTGCCTGCCTCTGATGGCACGGCTTCACCCATTTCCAGCATCTCATCTTCAGCGTCCCGGATCACCACCCACACGTGTGCGACCATGACATTGTCTCTCGCCTTCACACGGATAGTCTGCCCGATTTCCCCGGTCCAGTCATCGACGTTGATCTCCAGCACTTCGGGCGCCCCAAACCAATCGGTAAGGGCAATGTTATAGGAGGTCGTGCAGGTTCTCTTTGCCTTGAGGATATAGAATTCCTGCGTCTGTGCAAAATTGGCATAGGTGGTTGCTTCTCGAATGGCCGCCTGATCGGTCGTCTGCGTTTTCGTGTGCTGGCGCTGATCGTCAAACATGGCTTTGTTGGCGAATATGGCTTTCCCCGAATGTGTCTTAGGGTTCACGAACTGGTCGCCTGTTGCACCTGTTAACCTATGAAAGAAGATATTTCTGTAAGCTTTTGCCATGGTTGCTGCTCCTTGTTGCGTTGAAAAGGTAATGGGATTGCTTCCATAATTTCGAAAATTCTACAATAATTATCTATATATTTTGCTTTCAGGTTTGAAGGGTCTGTTCACAGATATGAAAAGAAAAATCTTATGCTATGGAATTTCCCTGGGGAGGTAGTGTGCAAATCAAGGGCGGTGAAGGGATTGCAAATGTTCCGGAATTCGCCTACTGCATTGTGACTGCGTCTTTCTCCACAAATACACTTGGAACCTCCCCCGCGCTTTTGTGTTATAACTGCAAATAATTTCCGACCAATTCAGTAGAATAATTCATGAAGCAACCATCTCATCTGGTTTCTACAATCCCATCTTCGCTCAATACCCTGCCTGACCTTCTACGGATGCGGGCATCTGAACATCCCGATAAACTTGCTTATCGCTTTATCCAGGATAGCGATTCCGAGATTGTCACCGTTACCTATGGGGAATTAGACCGCCGGGCACGTGCTATTGGGGCATGGCTGGAAAGCTTCGGCGCCGGCGGCGAACGGGCCCTACTACTCTATCCCCCCGGACTGGATTACATTGCATCCTTCTTCGGTTGTTTGTATGCGGGCGTTACTGCCGTGCCTGCCTACCCACCGCGGCTCAACCGGCCGGTCCCACGTATACAATCCATCCTGGCTGATTCGCAGGCTGCTTTTGCACTCACCACCTCATCCATTCTGCACAACCTCGAGCAGCGTTTCGAGCACGCGCCTGACCTGCAGGCATTGAGCTGGCTCAACATCGAGCAGGTTCCAGCGGGGTTGGACGCGGATTGGCGTCAACCTACCATCTCTGCTGACACACTGGCATTCCTGCAATATACCTCCGGTTCTACCAGCCAGCCCAAGGGTGTGATGTTAAGTCATGGAAACCTGATGCATAACCTCAAGGCTATCCGTCATGGTTTCCAGATTGACTCCAGCGCTGTAGGCGTTTTCTGGCTGCCCAGCTATCACGACATGGGGTTGATTGGCGGTATCCT
>DATGYJ010000219.1:0-10338 GCA_035298105.1 Anaerolineales bacterium
GTGCTGGATGAAACGAACCAGGTGGGATACTTTGGCAGCCCGCCAGCCTGCATTGTTTGCACTCGTTCTACTGGTCTTTTCAATTGCGATCAATCTGATCCTACAGCCGCATATGTTTGCCAGGGAAACGCTGAACAGTAATATGCGCGTCTTCCTGCCGATCATCCTCATGGCTATTGGGCAGGCGATCGTCATCATTGGCGGGGGGATTGATATCTCGGTGGGCGGCATTGTTTCGATCGTGAATACTGTCCTGGCAACCCGCGTGGGCCTGGATGGATCACCGGAGAAAATGTGGCAGTTCGTATTTGTTTCTTTGTTGATTGGTTTGCTGGCAGGGGCGGTCAATGGCTTTTTTATCGCTTATCTTCGTTTACAACCCATTATTACAACCTACGCGACCAGCTTTCTGTATGCAGGTCTGGCGCTCTTCATTCTGCCGAATCCGGGCGGCGGCATTCCCGGGGCCGTTGCGGCACTCTATCGGGACTCTACCCCCTTCAGCCTGCCACTTGCCTTTTATATCATTGCTATTATCCTGGCAATCTGGTTGTATCTTAGTTCCACCCGTTATGGCAAATTCCTGTTCGCGGTCGGCGGCAAGACCGAGGCTGCGTATGAGACCGCGGTGCCCGTCACTCTGGTTCAATTCAGCACCTATGTGATTTCGGGATTGATGGCCGCGCTTTCCGGGATTGCCATCACCATGCTGAGCGGTTCAGGCAATGCCGAGATCGGCAGTGCCATGACCCTGAACTCGATCACCGCGGTGGTGATCGGTGGAAACGCCATGAGCGGAGGCATTGGCGGCGTAGCCGGACCGGTTATGGGCGCCATGACATTAGGCATCATTCAAAACATTATTTCATTTGCTCATATTAACACCTGGTGGGAGACCCTGGTCAAAGCGACGATCATCGTGGTGGCGCTGGCTGCACCCGGTGCGATCAATTTGATCCGCAGGAGGAGTCTATGAAGCGGATCTCTATTTCTCCTCCAGTCGCGGCTTTGATCCTGGCGATTGTACTGTTCTTATTATCAGGTCTGCTGCCGAACGGCTACGGCAGTGATCTGCAGGTCGCCAGGGCGCAGGCGACGAATATTGTGCGCCTGGCGGTATTTCTCGGTGTGATTGCCGCGGGCCAGACGCTGGTCATCATTAGCGGCTCCGAGGGGATCGATCTTTCCGCCGGTTCGGTTGTCACTCTCACTGCAATTTTGACGTACGTGATCGTGAGTGGAGCGGATGCAAGGGTCCTGTTGGCTTTCCTTGTTTCCCTGGCTGTCGGGGCGCTGATCGGCTTACTGAACGGAGTGGGTATTACATTCCTTAAAATCTCTCCCTTTGTGATGACCCTGGGCATGTCGGGTGTCGTCACGGGCGCAATTATCGTGGTCAATCACGGCAATGTCAGTGGGAAGATCGCGCCCATCATGACGCGCTTGATCGCCCGGCCCATTTCGCCGGTAGTACCTATCCCCGGTGCGATCATTATCTGGCTGATCTTCGGTGTCCTGATGTGGCTCCTGTTGGAGCGCACTGCCTTTGGCAAGAACTTGTTTGCAATTGGCGTGAACCGCGTTACCGCCAGGCTCTCTGGTGTGGATGTCACTGGGATGAACCTGTTGACTTACTCGCTGGCCGGCTTGCTGGCTGGCTTCGGCGGCTTTCTGGTGGTCGGGAACACAGGTGTGGTCCTCATCCAATTGGGGCAGCCTTTCCTCTTTCCCTCCATTGCGGCGGTGGCTGTCGGTGGGACGCTTCTCTCCGGTGGGAAGGGCAGCTATTGGGGCACCATGGCCGGTGCGATCGTGTTGACTCTGATTACCAGCCTGCTGACGACGATGCAGATGCCCGATTCAGTCCGCCGTATGGTGCTCGGCGGCACCTTATTGGTCTTGATCTCTATCTACGGCCGCCAGCGCTCCTTGCGGCAATAAGCCTGGAAACGCTGGGCCGCGCGATGATTTCGAGGATCAACAATCCATGTCAGCCTGTGAGCTATTCACACTGTGACATTTCATTTCTGATGAGGAGAATACCATGAGCCAAACAATAAAAGTCGGTATGGTGGGCACTGGCTTCGTCGGGGACCTGCATCACGCCGCGTTCAAGGGTTGGGTGCACAATGCCGAAGTGGTCGCGGTTTCCAGCCCCAATCATGCAAATAAGTTCGCCGAGGAGCACGGCGTTGCCAGGGCCTACAGCGACTATCGCGAGATGCTGAAGGATAAGCAAATCGATGTGGTTGACATCGGCATTCCCAATGATCTGCACTGCCAGGCAGTTGTGGATGCGGCCCGGGCGGGCAAACATGTCATCATCGAGAAGCCACTCTGCGTCACGCTGGAACAAGCGGATGAGATGATCGAAGAGTGCAAGAAGGCGGGCGTCCTGTTGATGTATGCCGAGGAGTTATTGTTCGCTCCCAAGTATGTGCGCGCAAAAATGCTGGTCGACGAAGGCGCTGTAGGTGAACCATTCCTTGCCAAGCAATCGGAGGAACATCCTGGTCCGCATATGGGCTGGTTTTGGGATGTCAACCGTTCGGGCGGCGGCGTGATGCTCGACATGGGCTGCCATTCGATTGAATATACCCGCTGGGTGCTGGGCAAACCAAAGGTCAAGAGCGTGACTGCTTTCATGGGGACCTATGTTCATCACGACAGGACTAAAGGGGAAGATCATTCCTATGCCATTATCGAATACGAAGGAGACAAGATCGCGATGATCGAGAACAGTTGGGCAAAAGGCGGCGGCGTGGATGACCGCTGCGAAATTTACGGCAAGAAGGGTCACACGCGGGCTGACCTGTTGCGGGGCAGTTCCCTGCTCACGTATTCCGAAGAAGGCTATGGCTACGCAGTTGAAAAAGCCGGTGTGACCCAGGGCTATACCTTCACCATGTTCGAAGAAACCTGGAACTATGGCTTCCCGCAGGAGATGCAGCACTTTGTCAATTGTGTCCTCGGCACAGAGACCTGCCGGGAAACAGGTGAGGACGGCCGCGAAGTCCTGAAAATCATGTACGCTGCCTACCAATCGGCTGGCGAAGGCCGCAGGATCGATTTTCCCTACAACCCGCCAAAAGTCAGCAAGCCAATTGATTTATGGAAGAAAGTTTAACAAACAGACCCTAAGGTTTTTCGGTTCAGTGGAGAATCGATTACAGGAAACAACTTGATCATATCGAAACAAATGATCACTGAAGAAACCTTTAGGGTCTTCACTCTAATTGTTTGGAGATTTCATGCCAAGCTTATCAAGTAAAACGATCACCTACGAACAACTAGCCAAAGTCATCGATCATTCCCTCTTGCGCCCTGAACTGACCGAAGCCGATGTACTGGCGGGCTGTGAATTGGCGGCGCGCTATCACGTTGCCACAGTCTGTGTCAAACCCTGTCACGTCAAACTCGCCAAAGATGCGCTCAAAGATTCTGATGTCATTGTCAGCACGGTCGTCGGCTTTCCGCATGGCAGTAACCTGACGGCGATCAAAGTCGCCGAAGCACAACTGGCCATGGATGAAGGCGCGCTCGAACTTGACATGGTGCTGAATATCGGCCAGCTGCGCTCGGGCAAGCACGATTTTGTGGGCGAGGACATCCAGGCGGTCTGTGAGGCAGCCCATGCGCGTGGTGTCAAAGTCAAGGTCATTTTCGAGAACTCTTATCTTACCGATGCAGAAAAAATCACTGCCTGCAAACTCAGCGAGGCGGCGGGTGCGGACTGGGTCAAGACCTCCACCGGCTTTGCCTCGGGCGGTGCAACGCTTGAAGACCTGCGCCTGATGCGTGCCAACGTCAGCGAGCATATCCAGGTGAAAGCTGCCGGCGGAGTCCGTACCTTGCCTGCGCTCCTGGATGTGATCGATGCGGGTGTGACACGCTGCGGCGCCACGGCGACCGCAACCATTCTCGACGACTTCAAACGGATGAAAGAAGGCGCACCTCTTCCGACACCGAAGCCCGATTCGGTTTCAGGAAGCTACTAGCGACCCTCCTCGCGCTGAGCGGAGTGGCGTAGTGGTCGAGACCACAGGCGCCACGCAGACGAAGCAGCAGGCAAAAGGAACAATCATTTTATGACGAAAAAACTCACCAAACAAACGATTGGCGTTGGCGTGGCAGGGACAGGCTTCATCGGTCCCGCCCATGTCGAAGGCCTGCGTCGCAATGGTATTCAGGTGCTGGGTCTGGCAGAGAACACCGCCGAGAAGGCGCAGCAAAAAGCCGCCGAACTCGGCATCCCACGCATTTACGGCTCCCTGGACGAGATGCTGGCTGACCCCGATATCGACGTCGTCCATCTTGCGACACCCAATCACCTGCACTTCCCGCACGCCAAAGCGGCCCTGCTGGCAGGCAAGCACGTGATCTGCGAAAAGCCGCTGGCGCTCACCTCCGGGGAGTCAGGCGAACTCGTCCAGCTCGCAGCGGAGAAGAAACTCGTCAACGCCGTCAACTTCAACATCCGCATGTATCCGCTCGTGCAGCAGGCCCGCAGCATGGTGCAGAGCGGCGAGCTCGGTGATCTCTTCGTCTTGCAAGGCTCTTATCTACAGGATTGGCTGCTTTTCCCCACCGATTGGAACTGGCGGCTTGAGCCGCATCTGGGTGGCACACTGCGTGCCGTGGGTGATATCGGTTCGCACTGGCTGGATCTGCTGACCTTTATTACCGGCTTACATGTGGAGGAAGTCTATGCGGACTTCAAAACTTTCCATCCTGTCCGCAAGAAACCTGCCAAACCTCTGGAAACCTTCACTGGTAAAATTCTCACACCTGAAGATTACATAGACCAGCCGATCAGTACCGAAGATTACGCCACGATCATTTTGCATTATGAGAATGGAGTGCGCGGTGTGCTGACGGTCTCACAGGTTTCGTCGGGCCGCAAGAACCGCCTGTTCTATGAAATCAACGGCTCGAAGTCTTCGCTCGTCTGGGATTCAGAAAGACCCAACGAGCTGTGGATCGGTCACCGGACGGCACCCAACCAGACCTTGATGAAAGATCCATCGCTCTTAGCGCCTGAAGCGCGGGCGGTGGCATCTTATCCCGGCGGTCACAACGAAGGTTTTCCGGATACATTCAAGCAGCTTTACGCCAAGGTGTATGATTACATCCTCACCGGCGATTTCAGCAAAATACCCGACTTCCCGACCTTTGCCGATGGTCATTACGAAATGCGGTTATGTGAAGCCATCGAGCAAAGCGCGCGTAAGAAGGTTTGGGTGAAAGTTAGGTAAAGCGGAAACACCGTCCCGAAGGTTGTTGCTTGGAAGAGAAGCTTGACCAAAAGAAACCTTCGAGACGTGGATGACAAGGAGGCACAAATGAAACTCGGATTCTTCACTGCCGCACTACCCGGCAATACCCTGGAACAGGCCGCTAAATGGGGCGCGGAAAGCGGATTTCAGGCAATTGAGATTGCCTGTTGGCCCCTCGAGAAAGCCACCCGCCGTTACGCCGGCGTGACCCATATCGACGTCAATAACCTGGATAAGGCCAAGGCGCAAGAGATCCGCCACATGCTGGATGATTGCAGCCTGACGATCTCCTCGCTCGGGTATTACCCCAATCCCCTCCACCCCGAAGCCGAGCACCGTGAGACAGTCATTGCGCACCTCAAAAAGGTGATCGAAGGCGCGGCCATGCTGGAAGTGCCGGTTGTGGGTACATTCATCGGCAAGGATAAGAACAAGACCGTCCCCCAAAACCTGGAAGACTACGCCAGGATCTGGCCGCCGATCGTGAAGTTCGCGAAAGATCATGGTATCAAGATCGCCATCGAGAATTGCCCTATGATCTTCTCATATGACGAATGGCCGGGCGGCAACAATCTTGCCAGCACGCCGGCCATCTGGCGCAAGATGTGGGAGATCATCCCCGATGATAACTTCGGGCTGAACCTGGACCCCTCGCATCTCATCCTGCAGATGATCGACTACGAGCGTGTCATCCGTGAGTTTGCGGACAAGCTCTTCCACGTCCATGCCAAGGATTTGCACATTGACCGCGAAGGCTTGTATAACAACGGGGTGCTTTCGCAAGGCATGGGCTGGCAGGTGCCGCGTCTCCCCGGTCTCGGGGATATGGATTGGGCGAAGTTCTTCGCGGCGCTGACGGCGGCCCGCTACGATTATGTGGTCAGCATCGAGCATGAAGACCGCGTCTTCGAGGGCGACGAGGAACTGGTCAAGCGTGGTTTCTATCTCTCACGGGATGTCCTCAAGCCATTTATCCACTAAAGGTTTATGAGTTTTCTCCTTTCTCTCTCACCCCTCTCTATCACTGGAAAGGGGTGAATTCATGGAATACCATACTTACTGCGCTTTTCCGTGAGTTTGAATAGATTCCGTGCTCTCCGTGGAACCCGTGTCCAACAGGAAGGTGCCTCTATGAAAAAATACATCGGCTGTGACCTCGGCGGGACCAACCTGCGTGCTGCGATTGTGGATGTAGAAACTGGCGCGGTCCTGCACCAGCTTAGCATTCCCACCCTGGCACGCGAGGGACACGCAGCCGTCATGCAGCGCATGGCAGATCTGTTTTTACGATTGATCCAATCTGCAGGAATGCAAAAGGACGAGATCGGCGGGATCGGTATCGGCGTTCCAGGCGTGCTGGATTTGGAAAAGGGCGAAACGCTCTTTCTGCCGAACCTGCCCGGCACCTGGCCCCATATCCCGCTGCGGGATACCATCATGAAGCTGACCGGGTTACCCACTGCCTTGCTCAACGATGTCCGCTCGATCACGAACGGGGAATGGCGGTTCGGCGCAGGACGTGGGGTAGATACGGTGGCGGTCTTTGCCATTGGCACCGGCATTGGCGGCGGGCTGGTGATCAATGGCCAATTGCACCTCGGCATCGGCGGGACGGGCGGGGAGCTCGGTCACATGAGTATTGACTTTAACGGGCCGCGCTGCGGGTGCGGGAACTATGGCTGCCTGGAAGCCTATGCCTCAGGACCTGCCATCGCGGCGATGGGCATGAAAGCCGTCGCCCAGGGCCTTACCACCTGCATCGGCGACTTATGTGAATACGACCTGAACCGCATCACACCGCAACTGATCGCCGTCGCGGCCAGGCAGGGCGATGAAACGGCCAGGGATATCTACGAGCGGGCCGGGTTTTATCTTGGGATCGCTGGCGCAAACGTCTGTGCTGCTCTTGGACCCCGCCGCATCATCATTGCCGGCGGCGTGGCGCGGGCGGGCGATCTTTTACTTGACCCTATGCGGCGCACCCTACGTGAGCGTGTCACCGTCATGCCGGTCGACCAGGTCGAAGTGGTGCAGTCACAGCTCGGCGATAACGCCGGCGTGGTGGGCGTAGCGTGCTGGGCGGCAAACGCAGTATAGCCTCGCTATCTGCTGCCTGTTTCATAAGTCCATCGAAATCTATCAGTGTAATCCCAGCCTGTGCGTGCCTCAAAAGAGGCGCGCGGAAGTCCCGTGAGCTTTTCCGCCTGTCCAGGCATCTCTGTTCTGTAAAATTTTGTAATTGTTGTTCAAAAACCCGCCTGCCATATTTGGGGGTCATTTTGGCTCAACGAGATGAGCGAAGGATCCTCGAAGGAATAGCGAAGGAATAGCGAAGGATTATTTTCGAAAAAACGCTGGTTATCCGCCATTTTATACCCCCATATGTGGGGGTCGGTATCGTACAAAGGGATTGTAAGATGGGAGCGCTGTATTGGTAATGGAGGCAAATCCGCTAAAAAACTGCCGGACGATCCACAAGCCAATGACTATGAGCGCTGATACCGGGATTATACTGTGCGGACAATTGCCCCAGCCTTCAGTCAGATCCCTATTCTGTCGTTTTACCGTCGAAGTGCTCGTTGTCCTTCTCTGCATCGGCGCGGGTATGGTGGATAACGCCGTCCCGATGATTTGGCGGTGCATAGAGCGTGTAGAGCTTCATCGGAACACTGCCCGTATTGATAATGTTGTGATTCGCCCCGGCAGGGACAAGCACAGCGAAGCCCGCGCTGATCACTGTGTGAACGCCATCGAGAATGGCCTCGCCTGTGCCCTCCTCCACCCGAAAGAATTGATCGAGCTGGTGTACTTCCATCCCGATCTCCTCCTTGGGCTTCAACGCCATGACAACAAGCTGGCAGTTCTTAGCTGTATAAAGCACCTGCCGAAAATCCTCATTCTTGGCGGTGATGCTTTCGATATTTCGCACATAACCGTTCATGGTAGCTCCTCGCGTTGACGATTTAACATCGTCTTGAGTTAGATTACATCAAAGCAGAAGCGCGTTCTGTATGACGCCCAGCAGCTTGCGCTTCAGGGACAGAAAAGCCGGTCGCTGGTAGCGGTTGTTGGATCATTTTGTCTTACTTGCCCGCCACACTTTCAGTCAAAAAATGTCCCCGAACTTTTGCTGAAATCTGGCGATCGGTCATCTTATCCATGGTTTCAATGGCAAGGATATGGGCTTTGAGTCCTTCGTGTCTAATACGTTTTTCCAGCTCGCCCTTGGCCTCACCGGGACCAAATATCTGGATGGAGTCCGCATCACGAATAGCGGCAATCACCTCATCATAGTGTTTGTTGAGTTGGTTTCCAAATTTTCGGTCTCTTTGATCCTCTGATGTGACCTCTTTTAATCCTGCGGGGGTTTTAGAATGTGAACTGCCGGAATATCGAATATGTTTTCCGTTGTTTGAGGTGATGTGCCTGACTTCTTCTCCACCATCGGTGAGAATTACGAGAATCGCTTCCCGGTGGTCAATCCACAAACCAATTTGCTTTTTCATAAGACTCTCCTTATCTATGTCTGGACGAGCTGACTTTTTTGAAATCGATAAATCCCTGCTCTACATTTGTGTCGATCAACTGCACCCGAACCTGTTCGCCGACATCCAGGCCCTCGAATCCATCCACCAGCTTACCCTCAACCGGGAGATTGAGAAGCCGGACCCATGTGCCTTTCTCCGATGCGCCGGTGACAATCGAATCAAACCGTTCTCCGATCCTTGATTCAAGCAGGAGCGCGGCCGCGGATTTTCCGACCTGTCGTTCGACCTTAGTCGCTGCATCTTCTGCTTCTGTGCAATGAGCAGCTAGAATATCCAGATCATCCTTATTGTAAGGAGCAGGTATTCCTTCCAGTGCTGCCTTCAGCAGGCGCTGAGTGAGCAAGTCGGGAAAGCGGCGGTTCGGAGCAGTCGAGTGGCCATAATCCTTGACTGCCAGACCAAAGTGACCCGGGGCGTCTCCTTCGGGAATTTCGGCAATGTATTCGCCAGAGCCCAAAAGCTTGATCACCGCCAGGGAAAGGTCGGGGAATCGGATCGGGTGTGCAGCTTTTTCGCTGACCAGAAACTCCTCCAGCGCTTTTGAATCCGGCTCCTCCGGAAGCCAGAACTTGTGTTCCGCGGCGATTTCAACAATCCGATCCCAGCGCTTTGGAATGCGCACCACCCGGCGGATGGATGGGAATTTGTTAGCGGAAAGAAAGCGCGCCGTCACGCCGTTCGCCGCAATCATGAAATCCTCGATAATCTCTTTCGCACGATTCTTTTCCTCGACTTCGAGCGCCCGGATTTGATCGCCGTCGAATACCGGTTTGGCCTCAATGGTTTCCAGACTCAGTGCGCCGTGGATGTGCCGCAAATTCTTCATACTTTGGGCTGCCCGATCCTGAAGTTGTAGATTCTCGGCCAGTTCTTCGACAGCCGCAATTGCTGGCGGGATGGCGCCCTGGTTTTCCAACCAGGCTGCCACGCTGTTATAAGCAAGTTTCGCGTGATTACGTACCCAGGCCCTGTAGATATGGGATTCCTCAAGCGATCCATCTCTACCTACGAGCATTTCGACGACAATGGAAAGCCGGTCCTGGTCGAAATTCAGGGAGGTAAGATCAGTAGAGACTTTTTCCGGGAGCATCGGAAATATCTCGGCTGCGGTATATATCGAGGTGGTGTTCTGGCGAGCATGTTCGTCAAGCGCCGATTTCTTCTTGATCAACGAGTCCACATCGGCTATGGCCACCAGAATTTTTACTTGGTCCGGGGTTATCGCCTCTGCCACGGTAAGTTGATCCAGGTCACGCGAGTCGTCGTTGTCAATGGAGGCCCACAGAAGGTTTCGCAGGTCGCGCATCTCAGGCGGACCTTCGGCTGATGCATCTGTTCCTACGGCAGGGATCTGAAGCCTACCAAGCTCGGCCAGTGCTTCGCTGGAAAAATCAGGAAGCAGGCCCCGCTCAAGCATTGCCCGCCGGGCGATACTCTGTAAAATGGAACGGTGGTATTTCTTATTCGTGTTCATAGGGTATCAAAATATTCTTCTCATCGGGCCTATCCAAAAA
>DATGYJ010000220.1:0-5718 GCA_035298105.1 Anaerolineales bacterium
CCCATACTGTGTCGGTGCAGGATGAGTGGAGGCTGCCGATATGGCTGGAGGGCAGCTCATTCCAGCGGGCGCTGGTTGCACAACTGCCGCCACCGAGTAAGCTCTTCGAAGCAGTTACCGGCGAGCAAGGGCAACTCGTCCTGCCGGCCATACTGGGCTTTACGCGAGATATTGGCGGCTTTGTGAGCGGTGTACTCGTAATTCTGTTCTTGAGCATCTACTGGAGCATCAACCAAATTCATTTTGAACGCCTCTGGCTCTCGTTGCTTCCACCTGGACAGCGCAAACAGGCGCGTGATATTTGGCGCACGGTCGAGTCAGACTTGGGTGCTTATATACGCAGCGAGGTAATTCAAAGTCTCCTCGCAGCGTTGTTATTAGGACTTGGCTATTGGCTGCTCGGCTCCCCATACCCAAGTTTGCTAGCACTGATTGCCGCACTAGCATGGCTGATACCTGTAGTAGGGGCGATCCTGGCTGTGATTCTGCCACTTTTACTGGGACTGCTGACCAGTGTGCAGCTTAGCCTGTTTACGGTTCTCTTTACGCTTGTTATCTTAATTGCCGTGCAAGTATGGATCGAGCCACGCCTTTTCAAACGCGAGTGGAATAACCCAATTCTGACTTTAGTCATACTCCTTGCCATGGCAGACGCTTTTGGCCTGCTGGGCATTATTGTAGCGCCGCCCCTGTCAGCTGTATGCCAAATTCTGTGGAATCTCCTGGTTAGCAACCGCCTTGCTTCAGGGGCCGCGGCTCATGTTTCAGATCTCAAAGAACGGCAGGCAAGTCTGTGGGCTACCATAAAGGAGAGCGATGAACCGCCTCCGCCATTGGTGATCAGCAGTATGGAGCGTCTCACCGATCTACTTCAGAAAGCTGAACCAATTCTGCAAGCGGCTTTGCCGGCTGAATCACCTGATCTGTTCCACTCACCTGATCCTTTCACCGGCGAAGACGAGTCACCGATACCCACAAAACCTGAATGAGCAGAAGATGACCGCAGCTAGAATGGTTAAATATATTGCACAGCTTAGGCAACAGGGTATCCGCAGCGCAACCAGGATTAATGAGCGTGCAGGCGGCTGGTTAGGAGTGCTAGTAGGCGCCGCAAAGGAAGCACTAAAGCCTGATACAGCGATTACGGCCGCGGCGATTGCCTACTTTGCCCTCTTCTCCCTCTTTCCCATCACCCTTCTAAGTATTTCCATTGCCAGCTTCAGCTTTGGCCCATCGATGGACCGGCAACTCATCATTCAAAGGCTGGAGTTCATTGCGCCGGCCATGGGCCAGTTGTTGGGGCAAAATATTGATCAAATTATCGAAGCGCGCGGACCAGTAACCAGCGTCGCTTTGATTGGACTGATCTGGTCTGCCTCTACAGTTTTTTATATGTTTACTCACACCTTGAATGAAATCTGGGGCGTAAAATCCCGCCGCGCTGTCTGGAAGCGGCGCGGTCTGGCCATACTATTTGTCCTGGCCTTCGTTGGCCCGACTCTCTTCCTGGCTTCATTTGTCGGCAGTATCATTGCCCACCTCCGCGCCTTGTTACCCGCCCAGATCATTGCGATGGGAGGCGGTGTCAGTTTGGTACTGGCCATTTTGCTCGATGTTGCCTTGTTTATGGTGCTTTACATCATGCTCCCGCATGGAACTTCTACCTGGCGCGAGATTTTGCCTGGCGCGATCGGGGCGGGTGTCCTATGGGAGCTGGCCAAGAAGGCCTTCCTGTCTTTTGTTTCCACCTATATCTCTGTCTCGAATCTGGTCTATGGTTCAGTGGCAGCTATTATCGCCTTTCTTGCCTGGGCATATCTGAGCGGGCTCATCTTTCTCTTTGGTGCTTACTTAAGCGTTTCTTATTTCCAACTCAAACAACAAAAAGAAACAGTAGTCGAAACACGCCAGTAAGGTTCCATCTGAGAGTAGTGGTGGCGATGTCAGGGTCTCCCCCAAGTGGCGGAGACAGATACTCCCCAGACGCAGGATGCGCCCGGGGAGTGTTTGTTGTACTATGGATTCAGGCCAAATGTACATCTGGTCGTCAATAGGTTTCAAATATTGCAATTGGTGGTCGTGCTCAAACTGCCAACTATGACCGTTGCGCTGGGCAAATAGCTCAATTTGAAGGAGATTCCTGATGAAGAAGTGTAGTGAAGTAATGACGAAAAACCCTGTTTGTTGCCTGCCCAATGACAGTGTAGCAAAAGCAGCGGAATTGATGCAGGGCGAGGACATCGGTTCGATCCCGGTTATTGAAAACGAGCAGAGCCGAAAGTTGGTCGGCATCGTAACCGATCGTGATCTTGCTTTGAAGATCGTAGCGGCAGCGCTCGATGCCAAATCTACGAGAGTGGAGGTAGTGATGACGCGCAAGGTGGTGACCTGCCTCGCGAGCGATGATCTGCAGAAAGCGCTGGATGCGATGGCGGAACACCAACTGCGTCGTATTCCTGTTGTGGACAACAACAATAAGATTGTGGGGATCATTGCGCAGGCAGATGTGGCGACGCGGGCTGACCAGCCGGAAAAAACTGCCGAAATGGTTAAGGAAATTTCGCAAGCCAACGGGAAGTAAAAAAGTATTTGCAGTCACAAGAATGATCGATTAGCAAAGGAAAGATGCAATGCCTGACAAAAGAATGAGCAAGTCCCAATTCGTAACTATCCTGGCCGAGAAAAGCGGCCTCAATAAGAGGCAAGCCACTTCAGCGCTCGATACAATCAATGCGATGGTTGCGCAGCAACTCGGCAAGCGAGGACCAGGCGAAATTCTCATCCCGGGCCTGCTAAAACTGAATATCATTGACAAGCCTGCCAGGCGCAAGCACGAAGGCATCAACCCTTTCACCAAGGAGCCGATGACTTACAAGGCAAAAGCGGCGCGTAAAGTGATAAAGGCAAGACCACTCAAAGCACTGAAAGATGCTATATAAATTCCTGCCAACTAATCTGGCGTTCTCTCCAGTGCGGCAGGCAACCTTCTCATACTTACTGGATTGAAAATTAACATGAATGCCATGTGCCACAATTTGCGGGTTGTTTTTGTTTACGGAACGATGTCGATGCTACTGTTGCTATCGGCCTGTATTACCCTTACAGCGACTCCGTCCGCGCCCCAGTTATTGTTGGCAGCGCCAGTGCAAACAGAGGTGCCCTGTGCAGCGTGTGCCCAGGCAACTCTGGCAGTTGCAATGACCCAGGAGAAGAATAATGCCGACAATCAGGCTGCAGCTGCTGCAGAAATTGTGCGCGCCAATGCGCAAGCGACCTTGTATTCGGCCAACGCCACGTTGAGTGCAGTCCAGACCCAGCAACAGAACGATGCCAATGTCATTGCTGCTCAGATAGCGGCTACCGCCGAAATTGTCCGCGCAAATGCGCAAGCGACCTTAAATTCTGCTGGGTCAACGCAGAGCGCCGCGCTTACTCAAGATGCGATCCGGCAGACGCAGATGGCAGACCTGGCGACAACAGGTGCACAGGCCATCGTAAATCAACAATATAAAGATGACCTTGCCGCCGGCACGCAGACAGCAATCGCCAATGTTATTGCGACGCAGGGCCAAGCCGGCGCTGCGACATCCCAATGGTATGTTGATCAACGCCGCCAACGCGAAGAGCAACGGCAGGGACCTATCACATTCCTATGGATGTGGTGCCTTCCAATGTTCATTGTGCTATTAGCGGGTTTGGTTCTTTGGGGAGTGTGGCGCCGACTAAAGATTCAGCAAGCCAACCAGCGTATTCTCGAAAAACCCGTTGACCCGTTGCCCTATCTCGAAAGTGATGTGGTCGATAGCCGTTATCAGCTCACAAAGCCTGATGATCAGGTGCACCGCTGGCTGGATGAAGTCAAGCGCAAGCTGCTTAGTAGTGATGAGAAGGATGAAGATGATAATACAGACAAATAATCAAAATCAATTCAATCAAAAGGCCTGGCGAATCAGAAATCAAGTGTCAACAATCCTGACAAAATGGGGTTTACTGCCTCGATTTACACGCTGGCGATTAACACAAGATCCGGACACTGGGATGGTAGTCCTGTTTGGCATACTCAACAACCGATATATTGCCACACATACCTCAATCCCCTTCAATGATTATTTCGATCCCCGTTTACTGAATGATCTCGCAAATGAACTCCAAGTGCAAGTAGTGTCTTGCAACAGTGATGGGCTCCGCTATGCCTTCATCCTGGATCGTGGCCAGCTCGGCAAATTACCGACCCACATAGACTTCCCCTTTATTGATAATGGCAAACTTTTGGCAAGGGTTGTATACAGCGATAATCTGCCATCCACGCCAGTTCCGCCTGTAGATACCGCGACGGTTGATGATCACTCGCTGGTGCACCAGGGCGTAGGGGCTTTCTTGAAGGTCTTTGACGACATTAAGCTTCGAGACGAGGTCGCTCTAAGACTCTCTGCTCAAAGTCTGCATGATATCGTGGTCATAGACGAAAGTGAATTCAATAAACGGGTATCAGAATATGACGCCATTCGACAGAAAATTAATCCGAGGTTGCTTCCCACCAAATGAATGAGGAGAATTGCGCCATGAATGTAAATAAAGATGTATTCGAAAATAAATGGGAACAAATCCGCGCCCAATCCAAAGTGTGGTGGGGTCTATTTAGCGAGGATGATCTTAATAAGGTGGCGAAGGCGCCCGTTAAGCGCGATAAATATGCCATGATGCTCCGGGTGAAATATGGCTATACCCAGGAACGTGCCAGGGAAGAAATCAATAAGCGCATCACAGATTTAGAGACCAATCCACCGAGCATTGAACTAGTCCGCGACTCGCTGGATCGACAAGCCAGCTCGAAGGTTCCAAGAGCTCGGAAAAGCCGGATCCAAAGATCCAACCTGTAACGCAGGATTTCAAAAACAAGGAGAAAAAATGGGACGCAAAGGTGTCAGTAAACGCAAGCCGAAAAAAACGTTTTCCAATGACAACATTAATCATGGCTCCTCCAATGCACGTCCAGGCCAAAGCTCATCACCCGTGCAGGCACTTGTGAATGCCAGGGATGCCCCTCTTATTAACAGGGCCGGTGCCAATCCTTCCAATGGATCGAATAAAAAAAACCGAAAAGGAAGGTAAGCCTTCGATACCTTTGGCAACACGCTGAGAGCCGAAGTTTTACTGGTGATCCTAACAAACCTTCGCGAGGAGACCTCGTCGCCTATAAAGGGCTTTTGATCGGTTTGGAGAGGCCCGCAACTCTGGTGTATTCTTATGGGCTGGTACTTCAGTTCTGAGCGAGCCTCCCCCAAGTGGCGGAGAGAAACACTCCCCGGGCGATGGATGCGCTGAGGGAGTGTTTGTTGTAGTATGAAATCGTAGGTCATGGATTGCATGCTCGTATTCCGCTTGCGAATTTAAAAGAATTTTCTGGATACCTGCCAGGAAACTGCAATCATCAAAGGAGAAAAATGACGAAGAAACAAAGACAGTTTCGCAGCAAAAACAGTAAACCATATTGGGGAGTGCTTGCCGGTGAGCCAGTCTATAAGCCTTTGCTCACGCCCAACAAATTCATGAAACTGCTTCAGGGCCAGCATCAAAATGCCAGTGTGCCGGGCAAAGATAAACAGTCCGGCTACGGGCTCCCTTCGTAAGGTGAATGGTCGACGCCCTTTATTCCGTATTTGCAATTTTGTATGAACGCGCGAAAGAAGGTAATGATGCGTACTCAAAAGATTGATT
>DATGYJ010000221.1:0-9492 GCA_035298105.1 Anaerolineales bacterium
ATGGCGGGTCCACAGGAGACCAGGAAGATCAGAATCAGGCTGGCGAAGCCTGGCAGAAGAATACTTGTAAATTTCATTTTCATGGTTCCGCCTTTTCTACCGGTAGGAATTGGTCTTTTATTATTGATAAGTATATCAGGCTCTAAATCAGCCCATTTGATCATTTATTCCCCACTTCGTTCGCAGCTGCTTGTTTTTCAGCTTAGAATGAGTATAATGAAAATCATCACAATCATGTGACAGGAAATTATTCTTTGTTGTGATTTGGGAGGGTGTCATGAATGCATCAGAAATTCAATCGAATGCGGCAACAATCCATTCTCTTGATTCATTGCTCCAGCAATGGACGAGTCAAATTCAAGGCCTTCAAAAACAGACCAATAACAAATCGACGCCAGCCTGGTTGACTTTGGTCGCTACCATCGTCCTTGGTCTGGCCGGCCTCATTGCCCTTGAAGAACACTCATGGATCGGGTTTGTGATCCTTGTTGCGGGGATAGGGATAAGTATTGTGTTGTTCAATCAGGTGAGCAAATTCCGCAAGGAAGCCACCAAGAAGCTGGCTGTGGAAATCCAGCAGACCTGCCAGGAAGAGCACCTGGCAAAAGAAGCGGTGGTTGAAAATCTATTTGAGAAAACATCGGGGGCAGTGAGTACAGAAGTACTGCAAGTTGTAGAACCAGACACCTTTGCACTTCTTCAATTGCATAAACGTGAGGAAGAATTTTTCGAAAATGCCGCCTCACACAAAATCAACCCTGTGGAGTTCACAGTCAGTTCCTCGAATGGCAGTGTCACTGCGGTTACCCTGCAAGGGGAACAGGATGTTGACCGCTTCAGTGAAATTGCCGTGGAGTGTCTCGCGCATAAGGGCTACGTAGAAGGGATGGCTGCACTCGCAATGGTGCAAATGCTTTACACTGAAATTGCGCCTCCCGGCGGGGAATTCTTTGTCAACACCCGCTCAGGCAGCCAGGGGATGAAAGACGTTGGCTTGAATGCGCTCAAGATCGTGAGAAGCTTCGACTTCAAACCTGAGATGAAATCCATCAAGGAAAATGTCACCAAGCGACAAACCCAGTCGATCGTAGAAATGCTTGTTCTGGCCCAGCAGCAGCAGATCAGTCTGGATGATGGCACTCTTGCGGCAGCTTTGGATAAGAACCGATTGAAGGTCCGCGATGAGCGCTTTGTCGGCGCCTGTATTGACTATCTCGGCAAACAGACCTCCGCCATGTTCACCCGCATGGCAGCCTACGAAGTGTTGGCGCTTATCCCTGATGAGCGTACCTTACCTTATCTGATGGAGGCTTTCGGCCAGATGGCTTTCTTCCCACAAGGGATCGAGGCACTGGCCTTTTTGGGCGAACGCACTCACCAAAAGCTGATCGATGCGATGCAGACCGGACATGGTTCGTTACGCTTTAATGCAGCCATGGCTTTGGGATTTATGAATGCCACGGCTGCGAAGCCGACGCTCGAAGCAGTACTTCTCACAACGAATGACCCAACGGAGCAGGTTGGGCTCTGTTACGCCTTGGTTCGCCTCGGGGAAAACCAGCATTTGAGTGCCATTGTAGATACGCTTAATCATTCCAATGCTGATGTGCGTCACATCGCCGCGATCGCATTGGAACATCTGTCAGAGAAGCTGGACAGCGCGGTGTTCTTAGGCCATCTCGAAGACAGCAACAGGCTGGTCCGCCTGCGACTGACCCGCAAGATCGGTGCACAGGGTACTGAGGATCCAGCTCTGATCGATGCCCTGGCAAAACGCTTTGACGATGGGAACGAAGATGTACGTGCGGCGGCGGTCACAGCCATGAGCAGTCTAAAGGCAGAATTGATCTACGATCAGATGGTGGACCTGGCAAACAAGGGAACCGCTAATGCCCGTCAATGCGCTTATGAAGTGCTCGGGAAACTACAGCGTCCTGAGGCAGTACCGCTGCTGAGTGCGGCGCTCTCGAAATCGTTCGCGAAAGACTTGCGCAGAGCAGCGATTTCATCGCTCGGGGAATTGGGAGCGGTGGAAATGGCTGACAAAATCTCCCCCTTCCTGGATGATGATGATCTATCGGGCGCGGCTTTCTGGGCTTTGCTGCGCATCAGCTTGAAGGACAAAGAAGCTGGAACGAAGCCGTTGCACAAGTCCAAGTACCATCTCAAGGAATTGTTCCTGCTCTCTCTGCATGGCGACGCGAAGGCCAAAACCCAGTTCAAAGCTATGTTGAGCCCCACCACCGATCTTGTCCAATTGGTCCAGAGTTTGGAATATGCACAAATCTTGCGTGAGGCGGAATTCGAAATCCCACTGCGCCAACTACTCAAGTATCGCAACCCTAGCCGCTTCCCTGCCGACCGGTATGTCTCCTACATGGCGCTGAAAGCACTCGCCAATATCCAGATGGCCAAGTAAGTGTTCTAAGCAAGAATTTTCAGTATCAACCGCGATCCCCGCCTATCCAAATAGCGGGGATCATCATTAAGTGGATATCGTGCAATGAGCCTATGCTATTCCCTATAGACTGTGGCAACGTTACTGGTCACGGAAGAACCACAATTCTCAAACCCGCCAGGCAAGCGTAATCTGGTTGAGCATCTCAACCTCTTCTGGAGTAAGCGAGAACGAGAGCGCACCCACATTATCTGCGGCCTGCCTGCTATTCTTGGCGCCAGGGATGGGAAGCACATTTTCGTTTTCGATCAACCAACGCAGAGCTACTTGACCTGGACTCTTTGAATAGCGTTGGCCAATCTGACGCAGGAGCTCAATAACCGGTTGGACTGAATCCATTATCTTACGACCGAAACTGGGCAGAAAACGTCTCATCCCGCTCGCCCTTGTTTTAGCCGAGTATTTGCCCGTCAAGGCACCCATTGCCAGCGGAGAATAAGCGATCAGAGTAACACCCAGCTCACGACAGGCCTCGAGTACTCCATCCACTTCCGGTTTGCGGTAAAGCAGGGAGTATTGAACCTGATTAGAAGCAAGTGGAATGCCGCGCTTTGCCAATTCCGCATGGGCGAGTCGCATCTCGTCGGCAGAATAGTTGCTGACCCCCACAGCTTTCACCTTGCCCGCCTCCACCGCGTCTGCCATGAGTTGCATAAGCTGTGGGATGGGAATCCGCTGAGAGGGAAAGTGATGCTGATACAAATCAATGGATGGGCGCTGCAGGCGCGTCAGGCTGTCTTCCAGAGCCTTTGGAAAGGACTCAAGCTTTGAAAAGGGGGATGGCGGAAACTTCGTGGCGATGAGCGCATTCCTGCTATGTGTCAGTTCTCCCACGCGGCGCTCGGATGCGCCGTTGCTGTAGAACTCAGCTGTATCAATCAGGTCTACGCCGGCTGCCAGACTAACATCCAATGCACGTTCCTCCTCCTCTGCACTTTGGGAAGGACCATAAGCCAGTTGTGCCGGTGTCCAACGAGCCATGCCTGTCGGCTGACCCCAGACCATTGCCCCCATTCCCATCCGTGGTACCTGAAGATTGCTTCTACCTAATGAGGTCCTGCGTTCCATGTTTTCTTGACCTTTCTTTATTAAAGCTGAACCACTCGATGCATTTGCCGCTCAAAATCCATATTGGCTTGTTGACCCAGCCATTCGAGAATGCCAATGGTTTTCAAGACCAGATTCTTAAACTCATTCTTCCAACGATAAGTCAATTGCTACAGGTAAAGCTGTACGCGCCCATTCACTTAATGAGCCATCCGCTTCACGCTCCCTATATTTATCTGCAAGCAGATCGCGTGCCATCATTTCCTCCTGCTTAGCGCTCACAAGGCGCGCTTGTCCGGGAAAGCTATGGTCTGCGATACGCACAGTAACTGTCGGGTTGAGGCGCAGATTCTTTACCCAGTCAGATTTGCCGCTTCCAGATAAAAGATAAAGCGTACGAGCATGCATTCCAAACCAGATCTCGATCTCGTGCGGGCGACCACTTACGCGACCTGTCGTGGTAAGGTAACAGTATTCCTCGTCAATCAGATCCTGAAGATCGTGATTCACCCTGCCTCATCCTTGAACTCTGCAACTGTAGGGATAATTTCACGGGCGAAAATTTGCAATGGAGTGATTTCATGGACATTCGGCATATTAAAAATTGCCTGTTGAATACCAAGACTTGCAAGTCCGCGGCATTGCTCGATCACATCGGATACGCTCATCTTGCCGTCGGCAAGATGAACAGTGCCCAGGGTCGTTTTCTCAATCTCGGTATAGTCTCTTCCCAGGGCTTCACAGTGCTGTTTTAAGATGGATAATTTACCACGGAGAGTGTCGATACCTGGCCCGGCAAATAAGTTGCAGGCATCCGCGTATTGAGCGACCAGGCGCAACGTTTTCTTCTCACCCATGCCGCCAATCAGGATTGGAGGATGAGGCTTTGAGAGTGGCTGCGGGCTGCACAATGTTTCTGTGAGTTGGTAATGTTTGCCGTTATATGGACCGTTATTGCCTGACCACATTTGTTTGGCGATCTGCAGCGTTTCCTCTAATCGCTCAAAGCGTTCCTTTACGGGTGGAAATGGAACGCCCAACCCACGCGCTTCTCGTTCATTCCAGGCTGCACCAATCCCCAGATACGCTCGCCCGCCAGAGAGCACATCCAATGTTGTAACCGTCTTGATCAGAATTCCGGGATGACGATAAACAACTCCTGTTACCAATGCGCCGAGCGTCGCTTTTTGTGTGAAGCCTGCGAGATAGGATAATGTACTATAGCTCTCTAACATCTCGTCTTCTGCGGGTCCGAGGCCCCCGGCATTATTCGGCCGTCCAATTTGAAAGAAGTGATCCATCACCCATAGACTGGAAAAACCGGCCTCATCTGCAGTTCGAGCAATCTCTGCAAGTTTGTTCTGGATCTCTTTTGGCCCCCCGGGCCAGGTAAAATTGGGGATTTGTAATCCAATTTTCATAGGTTACCCATCTTTCTCGATTCCAAAAAGCATAATTATGAACTTGTTGCCACGCGCGCATAGAAAATTCGCTTCGCAATTTCTGTTGCGATCACATAAAGCAATGTGATCAACAACAATAAAGACATCGTTCCCACCGATAAAGGCACAAACCCCAGCAAATCATTCAAGGAAAGATAGGGAACGGCAAATGTGAATAAGACAACGATCAGCGTAGAAATCCATAGCCAATGTCCCGGCTTGCTCTGGTAGAAGGGCCGGCGTGTCCGCACAATCAACGCGACCAACAACTCAGTCAGGAGCGATTCGATGAACCATCCCGTACGGAACTGTTCCGGTGAGGAATGCAGAATCCAGAGTAAAAGCCCGAAAGTCAAAAAGTCAAATACTGAACTGACCAGGCCAAAGATAATCATGAAATTGCGAATAAACTTCACATCCCAACGATGCGGAGCCTGAACATATTCTTGATCCACGTTATCGCCCGCGATGGCAATTGCCGGAAAATCTGAAAGGAAGTTATTGAGCAGAATCTGCTTTGCCAAAAGTGGAAGAAAGGGCAGAAAGAGAGATGCACCTGCCATGCTAAACATATTGCCGAAGTTGGCGCTGGTAGTAGTGAAAACGTACTTGAGCGAATTGGCAAAGGTCACTCGCCCTTCTTCAATGCCCCGCCGCAATACATCCAGGCCTTTCTCCAGCAGCACAAAATCGGAGGCCTCCCGCGCTACGTCTACTGCGCTTTCCACCGAGATCCCTACGTCCGCATCATACAAAGCGGGCGCGTCGTTAATGCCATCCCCCATGTAGCCAACCACATGGTTTCTCTTCTGCAAAGCGCGAATAATGCGCTCTTTCTGGTTTGGGTCAACATCCACAAATAGATCCGTGTGTTCAACTTTATGCCAGAGAGCCTCATCACGGAGCTTGTTGAGTTCTGCGCCGGTCAACACACCTTCCATAGGTAGTTTTACGGCTTGTGCCACGTGCATTGCTACACGTTCGTTGTCGCCCGTGATGATCTTGAGTCGCACACCAAGTTTTTCGAGTGCTTCAATTGCCTGAGTGGCATCCGGCTTGGGTGGATCAAAGAACAGTAAGAAACCGGCAAAGCTCATATCGCGCTCATCAGCACGGGTGTAGTCGGTTTGTTTCGCAACTGGCTTGATCGCAATCCCCAGCACACGGAAACCCTGATCACTCCATTGCGCAAAGCGATCCTGGATCTGTTTGGATACGTTCGTATCCAGCGGAACCGCTTTCTCTCCATCAAAAAACGAGTTGCAGATTTCCAGTACATTATCGAGCGCCCCTTTGGTGATCAGGAGGGCGGATTGATCCTGCTCTTGAACGATGATGCTCAAGCGCTTACGGTTGAAGTCGTAGGGCACTTCGTCCAACTTTGTCACACTATTAAGATCGAGTTGTTGTTGTGAGGTAATGGCCTCATCGAGCGGATTGGACAACCCGGTCTGAAAATGAGCATTTAGATAGGCATAACGAAAGACTTCATCTGATGCATTTCCCCTTATATCCAACGCGCCATCGAGACGCACCACTCCTTCCGTCAAAGTGCCGGTCTTGTCAGTGCAAAGCACATCCATGCTGCCAAAATTCTCGATCGCATTCAGCTGCCGCACGATGACGCCATGCTTTGCCATTGTACGGGCGCCTTTCGACAGGTTGATCGTAATGATCGCAGGCAGCAGTTCAGGCGAGATGCCAACAGCCAGCGCAATGGCAAAGAGTAAGGAGTCAATGGGCGGTTTGGCTGAGATCACGTTCATGGCGAACACGATCAAGATCAGCACGATCATGATCTGACTCAACATCAAGCCGAAGTGTCGAATACCGCGCTCGAATTCCGTCTCCGGCGGGCGCAGGCTTAACCGGTCTGCGATCTGACCATAATTGGTCGCCGCGCCGGTTTGGACGATGAGCACCTTGGCCGTGCCACTGCGCACGGATGTGCCCATGAAGACACAATTGGTACGTTCGGTGAGACTGGCAGTCTCCGGGACAACTCCTGTCTCTTTCTTGGCCGGGAACGTCTCGCCGGTTAAGACGGCCTGATTTACGAAAAAGTCTTTCGCCTCTAGTACCAGGCCATCCGCAGGGATCAGATTGCCGGCGGATAGCAAAACAATATCTCCCGGCACGATAGTCTCTACGGGAATGAATTGTGCCTGTCCATTCCGAAGCGTATTGATATTGTGAGCGAGATGAGCGCGCAGCTTTTCAACAGCGTTGGTCGCAGAATATTCCTGTATAAAAGTAATCACGGCACTGGCAAGGATGATTACCAGGATCACGGTTGCATCAATCCATTCCTGTACGAAGGCAGATACCACAACCGCGAAGAGCAAAATAAGAACTAATGGACTTTTGAATTGGTCGAGGAACAGGATGAGCGGAGTGGTGCGGCGCTTCACTGTCAGAGAATTGGGCCCCGTCTCCTTCAAACGCTTTTCCACTTCAGTTGTGCCGAGACCGTTCTGCGTTGTTTGTAAGGATGCCAGCAACTGATTAGCAGGAATACTCCAATAGGCAGTATCTTTAGAGAGTTGTTGATTCATAAATCCTGGATTTATTCTTTGTAAGCTACTACACCGAAAGCGCGGGGTGCTCGAACCACTCGGGTGAAACCCGCTTCCTGTAAGCGGCGGATTACACCGGCCGTAACCCTTGCACCCGTTTTGCTCTCAGGGTCGCCCACGTAATGAAAGATTCGCCCATTATGTTTTAGCACCCGCAAAGCCTGCTGGTAAAATGCCAGCGAATATAAGTCTCCGGCCAGGCTGAACATCGGAGGGTCATGCAGTATCACGGAGAAAGACTCTGCTTCAAATTTCTCGATCTCATCGAAAGCATCTCCTATGACCTGTATAATTTTCGGGTTTTCGAATAAAGCCTGTGACCAGGGATTTAGCCGGGCGATTTCCTGCGCCATAGGGTCAATCTCAATAGTCACGACGCGTCTGGCCGTCTTTGCTGCTTCAATGGCAGTATAGCCAAGACCTGTGGTGGTATCCAACACGTCCCCCATCACAGGCTTGATCGCCTTGATCTTGTTGAGTGTGTCGTGATGCGGGTCTGTATCTTTGATACGGTGCATGGGGATGCCGGAAATCAGCGTGGTTGGAGCAGAGTTGGTTGGCATCAGCCCAAAGACCCGCCCCGAAAATTCTGAGAACCCCCTAATAGCTTTGGCAGCATTCCCCTCCACGCGGTAGCAGGCCGTCTCATTATCACTGATTTCTTTTATGCTTTTCCAATCAAGACTTTCACCGGTCGGGAAATGGACGTATTCTGTTTGAAGTTTGACCTCGCTCCCGGTCAAGTTCAAATCCGTAGATACAGTCACTATTGATCGACCATTCCTTTGCGCTTCGAGCATTTGTCTGGCCTGCAAGTACGACAAAACAACCATCTCAAACTCACAAATGCTGAACTATAACTCTCACATCATCCCTACGCCACGCGCCATCATGGCAGCCGAGAACAAAATCAGTACGATTGCAGCCATTTCAAGGCGCAGCACGAGTTTAATCCGTGATACGTCCCGGTCTGAGATTTCAGGGGCCTGATTCCTGGCAAAGAATTTATTCCAGGATACGATCCGAATCGTCGGGTAAATGGATAACAAAGCGACCAGGGCGAAGCCTAACATCTTGGTCCAGAAGAACCAGTTGTGGGCATAGAAAGCAGCCCCTTTCTCGAAGTAGAACACGCGTAAGAGCCCCACAACCAGGATAAACCCCGCAGAAATCCCATAGATGAGATCCATCCTCTGAATTCTGCGTGCTTCGACAAGCGACAAATCTTTCCGAAAAGTGGTATGTTCGTAAATGAGACTGCCTACCAGTGTAAATGCGGCAACGTGATGTAAAAAGGCCATGATCGCGCTGGTCATTTCTGCCTCCTCTGGCTGGTGTATCCTGGCGAAGGATGCAACCCTTCGTTGGGCACTCTACTGAGTATAACCTTACAACCTCTTAAATCACAAAAAGAATATGTCAGTTGTCAATTGCATAAAGGAGGAAAATTGGGTAAGATAGGGAATGCCATGATACAGATTCTGGCACTAATCCTTCTAGACATCTTGTTGTCAAGAGGTCAGCACGCCTGACGGGTACCAGTGTACCTGCCAGGCTTTTTTTATCTTTTCTCAAAGGAGAGAAAAAAATGCAAACACCCTGGGAGTATCGTTACGCCCATCGCATGCAAAAAATGGGAAGCTCAGTGATCCGCGAACTGCTGAAGCTGACCGAACAGCCAGACATTATTTCGTTCGCGGGCGGGTTACCGGCGCCAGAAGTCTTTCCGGTAAAGGAGTTCCGCGAAGCCTGCAATTACGTACTTGACCATTTTGGTCCCCAGGCTTTGCAATACAGCACCACCGAAGGGTATACCCCGCTGCGCGAGATGATCGCGCGCCATACGGCTCGTTATGCCGTGGAGGTGACGGCCGACAATATTTTGATCACCTCCGGCTCCCAACAGGCGCTGGATTTCATTGGACGCTTATTTATCAACCGCGGCGACTACATCGTCGTTGAATCGCCG
>DATGYJ010000222.1:0-23023 GCA_035298105.1 Anaerolineales bacterium
AGACAGACCAGGCACCGTCTACATACTGCAAGGAACGATCACTGACCATCGAAATGGAGTCGCTACGGACTATGGGCCGGGAGTGGGCTGGCCCGAGGATAGGAACACCACACACTGGCTTGAGAACAGAGGAACGATTCCGGCAGTGGAGATCTCGGTCGATATAATCAGGCAAGAGTAAGCTCAGGCCCGACATCTAACACGGTCGGTCGTGAATCCTGGCAAGCAACCCGCACACCCCGCAACGGACGCGGTGTGTGCTTCATTCCGAGAGGGCAAACTCCTTTCTAGCTCGTCCGCAATTGTGACGCTACCAATCGGTCGTAAAAACAAGTTATCTTTTTTGCGCCGTAAATGCTTCGTTCTGAATAGTGTAGGTGACTCGCCGGCGATTTATCTCCTCTTCCATCCGCATTTTTCTGGTTCGTCAAGTTCCTTATCGTCCCTGTCGGCTGCGTAGATATGTCCGGCTTTCAAAGTTGGTGGCCTAACAATGCGTGCGCCCAATCCCCGGCAAAGTACGCCGGGCCACACCTGCACTCGCACTCCGCTGCGCTCCGGGGACGCTGCGCAGTGGCGGGCGGTGCCAGGGAGTGCAGGTGTGATGGGACTTGCCGCGTTTTTGGGCAGTTTTCACGGCTTGGAGCTGGTTCCGTCAAAGCTGCGCAATCCCGCCCACCAGCAGGTAATGCCAGCCGTTGGGTGGCAGACTCAAAAAGCACTGGAAGGGTAAGGATTTAAATGCGAAATGATGCTGCGCACAAAGAAGGATGGCAGATTTTTGAGGTCGTCTTTGGCATCCCATTCCTCGTTGGAGTCATAATGCAATGGGTTGTGCCTTTCTCGCTACTGCGCGGGAGCGCAACGCTGATTTTTGTTTCCATAGGCATTGCCCTCATCATCCTTGGCACAATTCTGGTAGCCGTGGCGCGTCGCGAGCTTCGAAGGTATGGTCAACCGACCAATCCAGGGCATCCAACCCACAAAATCGTTACAACAGGTGTTTTTTCCATCTCAAGAAATCCTCTTTACCTCGGTGGTGTCGGCATCCTGCTCGGTCTAGCCTTAGCCCTCAACCTTCCCTGGGCAATTGTCTTTCTCTTACCAGCCTTGATCGCTTGCCACTACATTCTGATCGCGCCGGAAGAACGGTATCTCGCCGGCAAGTTCGGTGAAGAATATCGGTTGTATTCAGAGAAGGTAGGCAGATGGGTTGGTCGTAAAAGGTGAACCACCCAACGCCGCGTGCGCCCGACGGGTGGGACTCGTCGCACGCCCTGCGGGCAGTCAAGCAAGTTGCGTGGCTTGAAGTAGGTCCCACCAAAATGGCGCTCTCTCGTCCCACCCCGCCGGATCGACTGGCGCAGCCGTGTCGAGATCACCAGCCCTTTACACCCACAGGGCGCTCACCTGCACTCCCTGGCACCGCCCGTGATTTGCCTAGCAAATCAGGGGCGGTGCCAGGGGGTGTGCGCCCGGGGCAAGTGTGCCGCTGCGCGGCTAAGCGCACACCTGTCCTGGCGGACGGTGCCAGGGGGCGCAAGTGTCGCAGGGGTGCCAACGCAATACCTCGTAGGGGCATAACGCTCACCGTTGGGCGGTGCGTGGGAGGCAAGGGTAAAATCTAAGGTTGCCAGTCAGGACAGATATTATTGCCTGAGTTTGTCAGTCGAACAACATTTGAGCCATCTGCATCCATTATATAAATATCAGAGCGAAAGGTCTTATCAGTGTTAACATAGTCCCTATTAGAACTAAGCACAATTTGTTGCCCATTCGGTGACCATCTTGGTGATGTATCCCATACCAGATTCGATGGAGCTTTGATTTCTGTCATCTGACCGGTTTCGATATCAAGAATGTATGTCCCGCTGGGAGCGCCATTCCAACTGTTTCCTACATAGTACACAAGCTGTTTTCCATTAGGAGACCAATCCACTCCAACATATTGTTGCCACTCCGGTTGACGATCCTCAGTCAGCCTCTGAATCTCATGGTTTTCCAACTCAAGATTGAACAGGGAATAATTAGGGTTTTCCTCGCCCTTGTTTGGTGGATTAGATGAGAAAGCAATTTTTTTGCCATCAGGAGACCAGGCTGGATATATGTCTGACACACTAGCTTGAGTCTGAAAGGTAATTTGCTCAACATTCGTTCCATCGCTATTCATTGCATACAAAGATAAAGGTCTGTGTCCTCGACCCTGACCGGCCGAGAAAACAATGTGCTTTCCATCGTGAGACCAGGCAGCGCTGTAAACATCTCCAGGACCATGTGTCAATTGTGTTAATCCTGATCCATCTTTCTTTATCGTATATAGATTTAGCTCTCTGTCTAACCCATCATCTGTGCCATTTGCAGAAACAAATACCAATTTCTGTCCATCAGGAGACCATGTAGGACAACCATCGTCTACTAGGCCAGTGTTGAGCTTAACTGGATGTGACCCATCTACATTAATGAGATATATTTTCCCACCATCCCATTTGTAGCCTGATAAATATGCTATTAATTTTCCATCATCTCTGGCAGGTATACATGATGAGACTGCTATCAGCATAACCAAGGCACAAACAATTGACAAATGTTTTCCCATAGGTTTTCTCCTATTGACTAATAATTGCGCCAAATGTATCCTCTGGACGATGAAGTACATCCGCTTTTATATCATGATTGGTAGTAGTTCAATACATGGGTAGATTACTATATGAAAGCATGCCTGCAAAGTCCGCCCAAGAAAGTGTGGTGGTGGGACTCTGCGCGTTTTCAGGGTGCTCCGCAAACGCTCACCCTTAGGCTGTGAAGGAGTTGGCAATAAAACTACTTGATCATATTCACGAAGATTATGTCCACAACCGACGGACCAGGATCCTATCTGATCAGATAGCACCACTACTTCCGAAAAACGGCCGTGTGTTGGATATTGGCTGTGGCGACGGCCTCCTCAGCAGGAACATTCAAGAGAAAAGGAAGGATATATCTATCGAGGGGATCGACGTTCTGCTACGGCCAAAGGTCCATATCCCCATAAAACAATTCGATGGGAAGCATTTACCCTATGCCAACCACTCGTTCGCTGCCGTGATGTTCATCGATGTCTTGCATCACACAGACGACCCGCTCGTGTTGCTCCGCGAAGCAGCTCGGGTATCCAGGAGTCTCTTGGTGCTGAAAGACCACACACGAGATGGTTTTCTATCCGGACCTACACTCCGCTTGATGGATTGGGTGGGGAATGCCCGGCATGGTGTTGCAATCAGTGCTAATTATTGGACAGAAGAGCGTTGGCGGCACACGTTTGCAGCGCTGAACCTGACGGTGAATTACTGGACCGCTAATGTTCCGCTATATCCTTGGTGGGCATCCTGGATATTTGGCAGGTCTTTGCATTTTGTCGCCTGCTTAACACAGCCCTTTCAGGATGCTTCGCGACGTGCACCCGGCTAGTGGGTATGCGCCGCGTTTTCAGACAATTTGCGTGGCTTCAAGTTGGTTCCGTCAAAATGGCGTTCTTTCGTCCCGGGCGAGCGCCGGGATGCTAACGCGACGGGTATCCCCTAAAGGGGACGATGTCGCACCCGGTTAGCCTGCATGTCGTTCACAAAAGATTGCTTGATAGAAGGAACACATGAATACAACTCTCGTTTTTGCAGAACTCTTAATTACAGGCTTGCATACGGGCATATGGATTCTTCTCTTGGCATTGAATGTTTTTGGTACTCATTGGCTTCAAGATCTTCCCTCCATAAGTAGCGCAGAATAGAAAACGGCTATTCTCATTGCTCTGCTCGCGATATTCTATATTCTTGGGATAATCTTCGATAGAGTTGCCGATTTTGTTTTTTTTGGATGGGATAAAAAACTCAGAAGTAAAATTCTTCCTGATGTCACGATAAGAGCCAGTGCAATGAGATTTCGCTTGGTCAAAGACAATGACAATCTTAATCATCAATTCGAATACACCCGTTCAAGAATGAGAGTTGTTAGGGCAGCTGCTCTCAACTTTGCAATATCGACATTCCTTCTCTCAGCATTGATAATCGCGAAAGTTCCTAATTCCCCCGAAAAGCCCAGTTATATCTTCTTTACAGCGTTAGTGGGCACCTTGCTGACTGTCGGCTCGATTTTTGCTTGGTACAAACTAACACAAAGCCATTTTACCCTTCTGAAAAGAAATTGGGAGTTTCAGGCTTTGGAGCAAAGCAAACTCATAACGAGGACGCGGCAACAGAAAGCGGGTTAAGAAAGCGTGCACCCAACGGCTGGGACTCGCTGCGTTTTTTGGACTTGTTTCTGAACTTTGGCAATTTCCCGTTTCCAGTCCTTTTTCTTCCCAGCCATCGGTAACGCAAGCCGTTGGGCGATACACGCAGTCGGAGCTTGAGTAGAGTTAAAATATGCAGGAGGTTCATTCTTATGCGTCATACTCGCGAGGAAGTAATCAAGCGCACTATTCGGGAGTTCGAACGCCTGGATCGTCTGGTTAACAACCTTACCGATGAGGATTGGAATAGAGTGCTAACCAGACCCGAGACCAAAGACCCTTGGACAGTGAAAGATGCACTAGCGCATATCACCCATTGGAAGGCTGACGTGGTCAGAAAAATCAAGAAACAACCCATACCGGTAGAGGAGAAAGGGCTCAGTTGGACGGATGGGAACCACCTCATCTACGAGCGTTGGCGAGATCGCTCCCCGCAGGAGGTTTTAGCTTGGCACAGGCAAGTTCAGGAGGCGGTACTGGCTGCGCTTCAAGAGG
The DNA here is from genome assembly GCA_035298105.1 of Anaerolineales bacterium. Lineage (GTDB taxonomy): Bacteria > Chloroflexota > Anaerolineae > Anaerolineales > Villigracilaceae > Defluviilinea. The sequence continues at coordinate 4,760 of DATGYJ010000222.1, forward strand.
CACCTCAAGCATGGTTCAGTGACCGGGAGCGCCAACCGGAATGGCCCTTTGATCTTGATGGTCACTCCAGCTACCATCGCGTCAAGGATATCGAACACGCACTGAAAAATTCAACAAAGTGAGTACCGCCTAACACAGTGCACCCCGGCAGCAAACGCCGGGACGCTGCGCAGCCCGAGCCCGGAAGAGCGCCGGGGCTATAGTGGCGGGAGTCACGTTTTCAGGCTGTTTGCGTGGCTTGAAGTTGGTTCCGGCCAAACGGCATTCTCTCCTCCCGCCCTGCCGGATCGACTGGCGCAGCCGTGTCGAGATCACCAGCCCTCTATAGGGTGCTCACGCAAGGGGTATCCCCTGAAGGGGACGATGTCGCTGGCCGTTAGCTGGCTGAGACGAATAGTCTACATATGATTTTTCTTTTAGGTGGTCCTCCAAGAGTTGGAAAATCAATAATCTCCAATGAGATTCGGCAGAAACACGCTGTGAGTGTTGTATCAACGGATACCCTCGGTGCAGTGCTGGAGAATGTTCTCAGCCCAGAATCGGCACCAGACTTGTTTGTTTTTGGCGAGTTTAATAAAATGCCCATGGCTGAGCGGGTGAAGTTAATGACGAAGGATCCCGAAGAGCTCATCGATTATGTGAGAAGGGAAAGTCATGTTGTTTGGAAAGCAGTAGGCGCTTTTATCAGGAGAGAGAATGATGAGGGGCGAGATGCACTGATCGAAGGAGTTGCTGTTCTTCCGGAGTTGGTGAGTCGGCTTGAGCATATTCCTCATCGGGTTGTATTTATCGGAAATCAAGGAGAAGATCACAAAGCGAACCTCAAGAAATCTGCTGAAGAGAATGAACATGATTGGATGGGAAATGTAAGCGACCAATACATTAGCGCTTTTGCAATGTTTGTAAACCGGATGAGTGCCTACATCGAGCAAGAGGCTAAGAAGTATGGCTTCGATTATATAGAGATGGACAAAGAGTTATTTGGGAATGTGACGGAAGAGGTTATGAAATCACTGGGATTGAGCGCCAGCTAACACAGCGTGCCCCCGATCCCCGGCAACGTACGCCAGGCCACACTTGCACCCGATTGGACTAGCAAATCAGGCAGCCTGGTGCACTGCAGGTGTGGCGGTGGGACGCGCCGCACACCCTGCGGGCAGTCAAGCAGTCTGCGCGGCTTGAAGTTGGTTCCGTCAACATGGCGTGGTCTCGTCCCACCCACCAGCCCTTTACAGAGTGCTAACGCAATACCCTGTAGGGGCATACCCTTTCCAGGGTGCTACGCAAACGCCAGCCGTTGGGAGGCTGTAGTAGTAAGTCATGTTTCGGGAAAGGAATAAATATGAAAGAACTTCGCACCGAAATCGAGATTCAGGCAACGCCAGATAAAGTCTGGCAAGTCTTAACGAGTCTCGACCAGTATCCAGAGTGGAATCCATTTATCCACCACGCGATTGGAAAAGCAAAGGTGGGCGAAAAAGTGGACATCACTTTTCGGTCAGGCTCAAAAGAGATGACCTTGCATTGTACCGTCGTCAAGCTAGAGCCAAACAAAGAATTGCGTTGGAAATACCACGTTGCCCTACCGATCTTATTCAGTGGTGAACATAGTTTCATCATTGAGCCAGGCGAAGCCAACAAGATCCGCTTCATTGATCGAGAAATATTCCATGGCTTACTTGTTTCATTGCAAGCCAAAGATATTGATACCAATTCGAAACAGGGTTTTGAAGCAATGGATAAGGCATTGAAAGCAAGAGCAGAACGAAATTAGTTTTGCGGTTTCTTGTTTTCAGAAGTAATCATCATTGGTTTTCCTGTCCCCTGACAGTAAAATCAGCGCAAGACCATCACAATTTTTCATATGTGCATGGCTCCGGTTTTTGTTATGTGCAATCAGCCGCCCAACACACAGTACACCCGATCCCCGACAAAGGGCGTCGGGGCCACACCTGCACTCCCGGCACGTGCACCCGGGACAAGTGTGGTGGTGGGACGTGCCGCGTTTTCAAGCAGGTTTCGTGGCTCGAAGCGAGTTCTGGCAAAGCAGCGTGGTCTCGTCCCACCCACCAGCCCTTTACAGGGTGCTCACGCAATAGCCCGTAGGGGCATAACGCAACCTGTTAGGTGACTGAGGTAGAGAAAGAATCATTTCAAGGAAAATAGACAAATGGCATCACGACGAATTGGAAAATATGCTTGTTTAGAGGTTGAGTGTAGATATTGGTTGAGTAAGATTCCCGATGATTTGCCTGACAATCACAAAGGCTGGCAAATTACCGATCGTTACTTTCCTAATACACGGCTACGCTTACGGCACATGCAATCGCTCTCAGGGGACGAGAATATTTACAAGCTTACCCAAAAGTATCGCTCCGAAACGCAAAACGCCTACGAAACCACTATTACCAATATGTACCTCACCGAAGCCGAATATCGTCTCTTTGAAGCTTTGGAAGCAAAGATTCTCAAGAAAACGCGTTACCCGTATACACTGCCAAGCTACTCGTTGAGTATTGATGTTTTTGAAGGTCGCCATCAAGGCTTGATTTTGGCAGAAATGGAAGCGGAGAAAAAAGTAGGAGTTGACGAATTGGCTTTACCTTCGTTTGTCCTCAAAGATGTCACCGAGGATCCGTTTTTCACTGGTGGCAATTTAGTTGCGATGCCGGATGAAGAGTTTAAGCAGGGCCTGTCACAACGCCTTCGTGACCATGAAAACCATTGATAAATCAGAACGCCGCCTAACAACAGCGTGCAGCCCGGCACTCGCGCCCGGGGCAAGTGTACCTTCCCACTCCGCTACGCTTCGGGGACGGCCGCTGCTTGGCGCGCCGTCCGCAATGGCGGGCGGTGCCAGGGAATGTGGCAAATCAGGCAGGTGTGGTTATGAAATCAAGTTGAAGGAGATAAACCAGGGCTATGACAAATCCTGATTATGATTACTACGGATTATTGGCTAACACTTGGGATGTGTGGCGTGATAATACGGCAGATTGGGATGACCGTTTCTTCTATCTCGATATTGTTCATCAATACGGTCAGCCAGTGCTCGATATTGGCTGTGGTACAGGACGGCTTCTTCTAGACTACCTCGCTGAGGGAATTGATATTGATGGTTTGGACAATTCACCAGAGATGTTGGCAATCTGTCAGGCAAAAGCGAAAAAGATGGGGTTGTCACCGACATTGTTCCTGCAGCGAATGGAAACAGTCGACTTACCGCGAACCTATCGAACTATTTTGGCGCCTTCAAGTGCGCTGCAACTGATTACAGATTCAGAAGTGGCAAGAAACACATTACGTCGCTTTTGTTCCTATCTTCAATCTGGGGGTGCGGTCGTTGGTTCCTTTTCTTTTGAATGGCTCAAAGGCGAGCCATTGGATACAGGCTGGGAGTTGACTTTTGAAAAACCAAGACCGGAAGATGGAGCGATCGTACGTTCGTGGCTTCGAGAATGGCATGAGCCAGAAAATCAACTATGGCATGCAGAACAGCGCTTTGAAGTTGAGTTGAACGATAAGATCATCCAGACCGAACAACAACGCCGCTCGCCCGAAGGGCGCTGGTACTCACAGGCTCAAGCGCGTCAACTCTTCCACGACTCTGGCTTTGCTAACATCCAGTTATTTCATGAGTTTACGCATGAACCCGCAGTTGAAAACGACAGACTCTTCTGTGTGCTAGGTGTCAAACCTTGAAGCTTCTCTGGCAAGCTACCGCCTAACACAGCCTGCACCCCGGCAGCAAACGCCGGGGCGCTGCGCAGCCCGACCCCTGGCAAATCAGGCCAGTGTGGTGCACACCTGTCCCGGGTGCACGTGCCGGGAGTGCAGGTGTGAGGGTGGGAGTCACCGCACGCCCTGCGGGCAGTCAGGCAGTTTCTGTGGCTGGGAGTTGGATCCGGCAAAGTGCGTTCTCTCGTCCCACCCACAAGTCATACACATTTGTGGAGAAAAGTAACTTGAGTAAACAACGTCTTGAAGCGTTTTCTGATGGCGTTTTTGCAATAGTTATTACCCTTTTAATTCTGGACATTAGAATCCCAGCTGTACCACCAATAGCTCTAGGCGCAGCGCTTGTTAATATTCTTCCCCAGATATTGACTTATATCTTGAGCTTTTTCATCGTAGGCTTATATTGGCATTTACATCATCAGGTATCCGCCCAGATCAAACTGATCGATGAATCTTTCATATGGCTTAACCTTGTTTGGTTACTGTTTGTAAGCATACTACCTTTTCCGACTGCCCTGTTAGGGCGATATCCACTTCAACCCATTCCTCTAACGGTCTATGGAATTAATCTGATCCTTGTGAACGTCACCGGCTTCGTTATTTTAGTATACTTTCAGAGGCGCCCTAAACTGCGATTCATACCGATGAGTGTGGCCGATTTACGTGGGATTGCCCCAATTTATGTAATTGTAAATGGGCTATATATTGTTGCCATTGGAGCTGCTTGGTTTTTTCCGTGGTTGAGCTATGGGATCTATATCTTTGTTCTCATCTGGGTGATAGCAAGATCTGTTCGAAGGGTCAGCCCTGCTATTCAAGACAATAAAAGTCATGAATAAGTAGGTCGCCCAAGAAAGCGTGCTCGTCAGTTGATTGTTATCATGGCACAATAGTCTTCACTGCCAGCTTGTCAAAAATATATTACGAAACAGTGGCGGCACTTTTGATAGGACTCTTAGTAGAGTTGGGAGCAACTGGCGTGATGGTGGGCCACATAATGAGGGCTATAATTCATAAAAAAGAGCCTGAAAAATCAGCGGTGGGCTAACACAGGGTGCATGTGCCGGGAGTGCAGGTGTGATGGTGGGAGTCTGCGCGTTTTCAAGCAGTTTGCGTAGCTCCAAGCCGGTTCCATCAAAGTGGCGTTATCCCGTCCCGCCTAGCAGCGGACAACGCCAACTGTTGGGCTGTTCTTTGCAAAGCAAAGTGAATGTAAATGAGAAACAATAATGGCGGATGAGAAAAAAGAAATCGCAATTTATACCGATGGAGCATGTGACCCCAACCCTGGCGCAGGCGGCTATGGCGCTGTTCTGTTGTTTGAAAATAAGCGCAAAGAAATCTCTGGTGGTTTTCGATTAACTACAAACAATCGCATGGAAATATATGCCGCGATTAAGAGTTTGGAGCTTCTGAAACAACCTTGCAGAGTAACCCTTTATAGTGACTCTCGATATTTGGTCAGCGCAATGATGGAAGGCTGGGTTGAAAAGTGGAAAAAGAGAAATTGGTGGCGCACTCATAAAGAACATGCCGTCAATGTTGATTTATGGGAAAAATTATCCGCTCTTTGTGAAACACATGAAGTTAACTTTGTTTGGGTTAAAGGCCATGATGGTAATCCGGAAAATGAGAGATGTGATCAGTTATCTTACGCCGCACTTCGACGAAGACATTTACCGCCTGATGAAGTCTTCGAAAATCCTTCGCCCGAACCTGAACCAATAAAAATGACACATGATGGTCAGCCTTGTCGCAAATGTTCAACGCCTGTTATAAAACTGAAGTCAAAGAAATTCAAGTTCTATTTATTTTGCCCCAACTGCAAGGCAACTTACGAAATCGAGTCTGACAAACGAGATGAATCCCAACAGGCAACGTTCTTTTAGGTCAAAAACAGCCCTTTACACCCACAGGGCGCTCACCTGCACTCCCCGGCACTCCCTGGCACCGCCCGTGATTTGCCTAGCAAATCAGGCACACCTGTCCTGGCCCCTACGGGCGGTGCCAGGGGGTGTGCGCCCGGGGCACACTTGCCCTGGCGGGCAGTGCCAGGGAGTGTGCCGCTGCGCGGCTAAGCGCAGGCGCAAGTGTCGCAGGGGTGCTAACGCAATACCCCGTAGAGGCATAACGCAAACCTTTAGGCCAAAGTGAGCGGAAGGGTTTTGCAATGACTGATCGATCCAATGGATACGAAGGCGCAGCTGCTGCATTTCTTGCAGGTCGGGGACGGGCTCCTTCGACAGCCATTGGCACGAGGGCAGTGCGCAACTGGGCCCGCACGCTACCACGTGGCGCCGCGGTCATCGATTTGGGTTGCGGGTCGGGCCTCCCGATTACGAAGGTGCTGGTCAGCGAAGGTCTTAACGTTTATGGCATTGATGCGTCGCCGTCCCTGGTCGAGGCGTTCCGATACAATCTGCCCAAGATCCCCATCGAATGCGAATCCGTTGAGGACTCGTTGTTCTTCAACCGGATGTTCGACGGGGTCCTCGCCTGGGGGCTCATATTTCTGCTACTGCCAGAAGGGCAGCGCTCTCTCATCCGAAGAATGACCGACATACTCGTACCTGGTGGCCGCCTGTTGTTCACATCGCCGGCTGAGCCGCTGGTGTGGACTGATGCGATGACGGGACTGGAGTCACGATCACTTGGCGCCGCAGAGTATCGAAGGCTCCTCTCGGCAGTTGACGTCTCGATCAGCAGTGAGTATGAAGACGAGGGGCAGAATCACTATTTCGACGCCTACAAACGAACCAGTCGGCACCGATGAACAGGACCTAACACCGCGTGCGCCCCGGCAGCAAACCCAACGGGTATCCCGTGAAGGCGATGAGGTCGCCAACCGTTGGGCTGCTGTTATAGGTATACTAATAGCAGAGTTCGCCGTCATGCTATTTTTCTGAGGAAAGAGTGCGTAGGATGATCAATGTGGAAGTGACTGTTGTGATCAATCGACCTCTAGCGGAGGTCTTTGCCATGCTGAGCAACCTTGAGAATAATATGCGATGGCGCTCCGGAATGATTGCAGCGGAGAAGACCTCTACAGGCCCTATCGATGTGGGTACAACTTATCGAATGATCAATAGTCTCTTCGGCCGACGAGTCGAAGGGCAGGCCGTTGTTACCGAATATGAACTGAACCGGAAATACGCAACTGTAAACAAATCGGGGCTTCCAATCGAAACCAAGCGAACCTTCGAGCCTGTCAAGGGAGGCACACGAGTGACTTTCGCGGTCAAGGCTGAACTCGGTGGATTCTTCAATCTTGCAAAACCCCTGTTTGCAACGATTGGCAAGCGTCGACTGGCACGTGATGCCGCTAAGGCAAAGGAGCTTATTGAAGCAGGAGCATTATGAAGGTGAGCAATTCTGACATCATGTACCAGCCTGCCAAAACCGAGCGAATCTCCGAAACTGCGCCCAACACAGCGGGCAGCCGATTCCCGGCAAGGTACGCCGGGGCCACACCGGCACTGCACGTGACGGTAGTTTCCATCATCTACGGTACTCGGCGAAAACTGTTCTTGGCAACATAAGAGAAACGGAGCATAGCATGAAACCATTGGATCTTCGACCATTGCAAGTAGCTTGCTTTTTGCTGCTCATCCTCGTTACGGCGGTTGTGCTTGTCCCTCAGACTGTCGCAGCACGAACAACAGCGCTTCAGACGACTACCCCACCAATAGAAGCAGGGTTGGCTCAAACAACCACAAACCCTGTTTCTGAAGCACAACCATATGTAGTTGGCTGGGGAACACTCACGATCATCAACGCTGGTCTTGCCCAAGGCAAGAATCGCAGTGGCTTGAACTGGTTTCTCCTGTCTGTGTTGTTCGGGCCCATTGCAACATTGGTTCTCGTCGCGTTCTTTCCAAAACTCCCTTCATGGAATGATGGTGGGGTGAGTAATGAGCGCCGGCTGAGACCTTTGTAAGCGTCAAATGCTGGTGATGGTATCTACTGCACCTGGTATGTAAGTCAAGCCACAAAGCTTTGTGCCACGCGTTGCAGCCCAACACAGCCGCACCCATCCGATGGGTAGGCCCCGCCTCCCAGTCACCGCGTTTGCAGGGTGCTAACGCAATACCCCGTAGGGGCATAACGCACATCGTTAGGCAGATATCCCATGACGAAATCGAGAAATGTATCAGCATAAATACTTCAATCTTCGTTTACATGATAATGTTGAACTCGAGGAGATACTTCGAGTAAAAATCGTGGAACGACGAACACTCCATGAGTGGCCGCTATCCTGTGTGGAGCAAGTAATTACAGCGGAAGGGAGTAAATGGGTATACAAATCACAATTCGGACCAACGGTGGAGCCTCAATTTTATGCGAATGCCAAATCAAAGTTGTTAGTAGCCGGAAAAACTTTATACCAGTCTAAATCCGGATTTGTAAACATGCTCTTCGAGTTCATTGAAGCCCCACGGATGGAGGATTTGAAGCTGTCAGATAATGCTATTGTTGCAGCTTGGAACAATCTCAGTCAAAGTATCGCAGAGATTGAAGGAAAGCTTCCTTATTATCATGATATCAGTGAGCAGAAGCTGTGGAGAGCATTGATGGAAACGATGCTGGAAAATCTTGAAAAGCTGGTATTCCAAGGATCTTTTCAGAGAGTGGATAATATGGCGTTGCGGAAACTAAGAATTTGGACATGCAGTGAAGAAATTCTGGCTGCTTTAGGCAAAAATGTTGGTTTTGTACATAACGATTTGAGCAACGACAATATTTTTGTTCTGCCAGATGGATATCGCATCATTGATTGGCAGCGTCCAATCATCAGTCCAAAAGAGTTGGATTTAGCAGCCTTACTCGCTTCTCTCAACAGAGAAACAAGAGGATTTGTAGATCAAAGGATAGTTTGGATAATGTACTTATTACGAATTGAGTGGTTTACTGAATGTGCAGTGCGCTGGTTTCCGGAAGGACAAGATTATTACGATAGCTCAATTCATCGACTAATAAACTTGATTGGAAAATCTGCCTGACACAGCGTGCACCAGCGAACCGCCCGCCGGAAGTTGATTTACCTGGAGGAGGCAGAAGATTTACGCGAAAAGGAGTTCTAATATGGCTCACTTGATTTACTCGGCGATCTCGTCACTCGACGGCTACATTGAGGACGCGGACGGCAACTTTGATTGGGCAATGCCCGATGAGGAAGTGCACAGGTTCATCAATAACCTCGAACGTACGGCTCACACTTATCTCTACGGACGCCGGATGTATGAGACAATGATGGTCTGGGAAACCGACCCTAACTTAGTCGCTGAATCCCCGGTGACGCGCGATTTCGGAGAGATGTGGCAGGCAGCCGACAAAACCGTGTACTCCAAGACGTTAGAGGCCGTATCCACTCACAAGACGCAGATTGAGCGCAACTTTGATCCGGAAGCCATTAGACAACTGAAAGCGGCGGCCCAACATGACATCCTGATAGGTGGTCCCAATCTCGCCGCCCACGCCTTTCGGTCAGGATTGATCGACGAGTGTCATCTATTCCTCACACCTATCATCGTGGGAGGAGGAAAACGATCCCTCCCTGACGATGTCAGATTGAAGCTCGAACTTTTGGAGGAGCGCCGCTTTGGCAATGGCATGGTTTTCCTCCGTTATCGAGCAAGGCACGGATCAGCCGCCTAACACAGCGTTAGCCGCCATTCAAAATCAGAGTGTATAGCATGGCAGTCAAAACATATTACATTCTCGTCTACGTTGCGCTCCTGCTAGTGGGACGTTTCATATCACAAAGACAGAGAAAATCAGAGGGTCTTTTGCTGCAAACACAAAAAATAGCCAAAGACCCAACTGCAATGGTTATGGCGCTGTCAGTCTTCCTTGGCTTCAGTCTGCCTTTGTTTGAAGCAGCATTGCGAGTAATATTTACCCCAACCTGGGTAACCGTCATTGGCATTGTATTTATCGCTAGTGGTTTTTTCCTTGCCCGCTGGGCCAATCGCAGCATCGCAGAAAATTGGTCCCCTGTTATTAATAAGACAACGGACCAACGATTGGCTCAATCAGGAGCATATTCTGTAGTTCGACATCCTTTGTATTTATCAGGATTGTTGTTATTAATTGGAACGAATTTGTATTTCGGCAATTCATGGTCATGGCTCAGTACAATATTAGCATTGATCATCACGTTGTATCGCATTCCAATTGAAGAGAAACAACTTGTGTCAAGATTTGGGCAGGAATATGCAGACTACAAACGACAGACAAAAGCCTTAATTCCCTGGATCTGGTAATTGTAAAAAGGCAGGCTAACAAAGTGTGCGGTGGATCGGGCAGCTCGGCAGGTCAAGCTGCCAATTCCTTCCCCCAGTATCCAGGTGTCCGAATCAAGCAAAGACTAGTTTCACATGTGTAAGCTCTGGCGGGAAAAAGCATTTATGAGTCGGCGTAACAGCGGTTCGCGAATCGCCTTCGTATCCATCCTGCTCGCGCCAAGAAACGTGACAAAGCGCGCGAACCCGCGAGCTAATGCCTCTGCAAATGCTTCTCTTCGGGGCTTCCTTTTCCAGAGGAAACGAGAACAGGTAAATAAGAAGTTCCTGGGCCTTGTGGTTGCCCTGGGTAAGGACATACCCTTCGGGGCACCTAGCCTTACCCCTACCCAGAGCGACTGACCGGCGAATGATGACCAGAGGATGAGTACAGGATCAGTACAGGATTAGTACAGGATTGTCGGGAGGATGATGGAGAAGATCAGGAAGAGAAAGAGCAGTTTTGCCAGAGAACTCTGAGAGACCCCCTCATTGGCATTTCGTTTATTAACAGACTCACCGCGACCTGAAAAAGTTCCCGTCCCTGCGGCGATAAGAGTGGGTGATTGCGTGGGTCTGTCGAACAAACTAACCACGATAAGTAATTGCATGCATCAGCTAGCCTGGCTTGCGAGCTGGCAGCCAGAGCCAGGTGACCAGCACAATGGCGATCAGTGCCAGGCCGAAGCTAAGGATCGCTAGGCTGACATCCTGGTATGCATGCTCGCGGATAGCCCAAATGGTGTCCTCTCGTGGGCCGCTGTAGCTCCACTGCAGCGGCCACGCCAGATCCCGGGCTGCGAACCGGAGCCAAATTCCAACCACTGCGCAGATCAAGCCTAGCGTGCTTGTGATGAAGTATCTTATGGCCATTCTGTGATTCCTTAGGTATGTAAACTTGATCGTTTTTTGATTCTGTTTCACTCATTTGGAGTACCGCTCATTGCTGAGGGCCAACTCGCCTGACAGAGTTTATCAGTACCTGCGGCTAGGACTGACCTGACCGGATGTTTGTCATAGCAACAGGGCAGACCTTCAAGCCTGCCCTGTTCTTGAGCAGTGTCCAAAAGGATGGGCTAACGGCTACTCTGCCACAGAGATCACTGAGCCCATTGAGAAAAAGCTCAAACTAAGCACATTCCACACGAGCCGGATTTCGCCGACACGTCATCAAGGTCTCTTGAGTGGAACCCCAGGGTCATAGGTAAATCGCCGTCTGCGATCTACCTGGTATTGACGCTTACGTTGCCAGCGCCACTGTGGACCTCGATTTGGACCTTAGCGCGGGCAACATTGTAGTCAGGCGATTGATAGGTGTGATCATCAATCTTGTTGAAACGTGAGTCCACGATCTCTTTGCCTAATCCTGTGGTAGCGTGAATGCGAGCCGAAATGCCGCCTGGTAGGCCAATAACCACATTCCCCGCACCACTATGGGCGTCGATCGTGTTGCTGCCTGTAGCGCCATCCCCCAGCTCAACGGTCACATTCCCTGCGCCCGACTTGGCAACCACGCTAAGGTTAGCAGTGTGATCGGGCAGCACAATATCCATGTTGCCCCCGCCGGTATCGGCTGAGACGCAGGTGACATCCATGCCGGCCAGGTTGAGCTTGACATTGCCTCCCCCGCTATGAGCTTTTATATCGGATCTCACATGGGGGTTGAGATGGATCTGCCATTGTGTGGCGGCGTTACAGGCTGCCCAGGGCAAATGCAGCCAGGGTCGCCTGGTGGTCCTCGCCCTCAGCATAAGGGTAGCCTGACCATTAGCAGTGTTTATAGACCGCGTGGGTAAGCCCTGGTCTTCCACATATTCCAGTGTGCCGCTTGCAAGCACTTGGTCGCCATTGGTGAGCCTGTCAATCGTCAGGTTGCCATCGGCAACGTTGACGTCGACCGTCGCAGTTGTCGCGCCACGAAGGGGCTCTGACAAGTTATGAGTGAGAATGTTCTTAGCCATGTCTGTTTTCCTTTCCTGTTCTGACTCGTAAGCAATCAGGTGTGTCAAACCTGATGCTGTAGCACTATGTGCGTGACGCCTAGACTCGTGCTTTTCTCTTCTCCAACCACATGTCTAAGGTAATTTTCGGCGCACCCAAAATGCAATTGTCGTCTGCCGGGGAGCTGCTCTGTTCGCCAACTTTTTCGAAGTAGGATAGTAGTTCTCCTGCACCCTTGAGCTCTTGATTGCTGGTGACGGTTGCTAACAATTGGACAAACCAAAAAGGCATGGAGGATACCTTCTTGATGTCGGGATGGAATACAGCGCAGTAGCGCCTCAGTGCCTCCTGCATTCGAATCGCCTCCGGTCCAAGCACGCGAAAGCGCTTATTCGCTGCTTCTCCAAGCCCATAGGCATTCGTAACCATTCTGGCGATGTCATCTGCAGCTACCCAGTGGTATGGATAAGGCTGCTTTCCAAAAATGGCAGCCCGACCCTGGTTCACGAACATCGGCAAGGTCTCCATCACCCACGTAGGACAGAAGATCGTGTAAAAAATGCCTGACTCGCGGATGGCTTGCTCGGCGAGGAACTTCCGGTTGGCGATGGCAACCCAGCGGTGCTCCTCGGCGACGGTTGCCCCGGAAATATAGGAGATACGCTCGATCCCATGCCTGGGAGCCACCTTTGCAATCAGCTCCGACACTTGCTGTTCAACCTCGGCAGGCAGGCTGATATGAACACCGTAACAACCATCCAGCGCTTCCTCTAAGCAACTGGCATCCATTGGATCCCCCTCAAAAATCTCGAAGGTGTTTGCAAAGATCTTTTTCCCTTTTTGGAGATTCCTCGTCATGACCCGTACCCCAAAACCAGCCTCTTTCAGGCAGCGAGAAACGGGTTGTCCCAACATTCCGGTACCACTGATCACTAAGATAGTCTTAGGCATAATATGTTCCTCCTTCAAGTACACTTGCTGTAGATGAAGCTTTTCATCAGGCTATCGCTTTTGACCACTCGAGGATAGCCTCCTAATCTCGCCGGATGTGCCACGACCACACACAGTGCACGGGCCGCGCCGCCGGTAATAGTAACCCAGCGTCGCCACCGCAAGGGCTACACCCCACACCGGGAACAGCAGGGTGGGTCCGAGCTGGAAGATGATTGCGCCGCTGAGCTCACTATCCTCTGCCCCACCGGCCGCCAACGCAGCGACCATCGATCCCAAGCCGGACCAAATCACGATGCCCCCTACGAACAGCAACACCGATACCAGCGAGGCCGGAATTACCGCCAGCGCGATGGGCACTCGGCGTCCAGCCAGCCCGATCATCCAGCGCGGGAATACCTCACCCCAGCGCTGCACCAATCCGAGCATGAGTACCGCCCCTACCACGCCAAAGGTTGCCAGGAACAGCCCCGAGGTCCAAATCCCACGCTCTTGACCGAGGCGTAAATACTCCTCGCTCATCCCCAGCGGGAATCCCAATGCCCAGGCATAACGGGTGAGGGCGTAGAAAACTGGCACCGCCATTGCTACATACACGGCCATCCGACCCCAGCGGGCGGCCTCGTTCGGGCTCGTCCACCCCTCCGGGCTGTCTCGACGGCCGCAATATAGGCAGGCATCCCCACTCCGGCGGACATAGCAGACAGTAGCTGCTAGCCAGAGGAACCCTCCGATGAGACAGAGCAACTGGTGCACCACCTTTGACTGTGCCAATTCCTCCAGGTAGAAGCTGATATCAGCGCCGGTGAAGAACCTGAAGATGGTAAAGGGGATATAACCGAGCAGGGTCAGCAGGTTGAGGTCGGTCATGAGCACTAGGAGGACCCCGGCGAGCAGTGCTCCGCCAGTGATGAGGATAGGCCGGAGCACCCTGTTTCGCACCCCACGCAGCATGGCCGCTCCCAGCGCCGCGGCAGGAAACCCTGCCATCATCACGACGATACAGGCCACACCCGGTCCGAACCGTCCGATGAGCGGCCCTATACCGCCGGACACGCTTTCGGGGGTGTAAGGGAACCCGCGCCCACTCACCGCCCAGTAGACTCCCAGCACGGCGTAGATGAGCGACCATGCCACCGCCGCGTAGGGCGCCCAGCGCTGCCAGCCGCGAACCGCTTCACCACGCGCGGGCACGACACGGGCCATCTCGCCCCCTTTGCTTAAGAGGATTTTGTTCATGCTTACTCCTTGTTATTCTTTTCAGCATCTTGTGTAGACGGAGTGCCACAGCTAACCGAGAGCAACGTCAGATTGAGATCACGGATGCGCTCGAGCAGGCCATGGATTGCAGCCTGATCGGGCAGCAACCCGGACAGTAGCGTCATGTCGCCGTCCAGGTATGTAAACTTCAAGTCTGCAAACGATTCAGACCAGTGTCGATCCAGATGTCCTTTGATCCTGATCTCGTAGTATTCCGGCATAGCGGCGCTCCTTATTCGTATCCATCTATAATTTAGCGCGCGGCGAGCAAACTCGCATCTGCCAAACGACATATTCAGGGTTTATTTACAGGGTTTACATGCAGGGCGAATTGATGATTAGAGGAGGATACTGGGTTGTCGGGCACAGGCTACTGCTGCGGTCCGGTTCGTAACATCCAGTCGGCGATAGATCCTCGCTGTATGAGTATTGACGGCGCCGGGGCACACTAAGCTGGTGGGCGATCTCCTGGTTGGTGTTGCCAGGGCCATGAGCTAGAGGACTTCCAGCAGGCGCTGCAAAAAAGACACCGGAGATAGTCGTGGAAGAGTCCCTCAAGTAACTAAGAGCATTTCCAAGGGGCCTGAAGGAGCCACAATCAATCTTTGTGAAGATATTCTCAAAATTGCAGTTTAATCAAAATTGCGTATACTGAACTTAGATACCGGGCGGACCTACTTTAGAGGTTCACGTCTCCAGTTTGCGTGCATGGGACTTGATTGATTTTGCAATCTGACCCAATGATGGCTCATACCCATTTTGGGGTCTGGAAATCTTGCCATCTTTGCAACGCAGGAGCGATAATGATGAACAGTTCTCCAACATATGATTCAAATGTGCCTAAGAACTACTATGCTTCCTTCGGTGAAAAGGAATGGACAAGGCTGGTGAGGGATTGTGCTGGTGAACTTCTCTATCATGTCCACATGGATGTGTTTCGTTGTTACGTCCATCAGGAAGCCTCAGTTCTTGAGCTGGGTGCCGGCGCTGGGATATTCAGCAAAGAGCTGGTCAGGCTTGCCAGGCAGGTAGTTGTTTCAGATATTTCTGAAGAACAATTGGCGATCAACAAACTCAAGATGACAGAACTTGGATTGGCGAACCGCATCCAGGATTTTCTGATGTTGGACATCACCGACCTCAAGAGCTTACATGACGAGCAATATGATATTGTGACATGTGTGGGTGGGGCATTGAATTACACGTTCGACAGGGAACAAGCTGCAATTCATGAAATACTGCGGGTGACAAAACCAGGCGGGATTGTCATTGTTGGCGTTGTAGCTTTGTTCAATTCAATCATGAGATATTTGTCCGCGATTGCGGAGGAGAAGCAACAATTTGGCATCCATGCCACGAAATGGCTTATCGAGAGAGGAATTCAGGACGCTGAACATTATCCGGTAGAGAATAAGAACTTTCTCCACATGATGCAGAGCAGGGATCTGGATGCATTGTTTGAGAACGAACACATTCAAAGCCTCGAAAAACGGGCGGCAGGGATTTTTGCACTCGCCGGTGAAGAAGCTTTGAATCAAGCAAAGGCAGATCAAGAACTGTGGGAGTTGCTTCTTAACAAAGAAATAGAATTCTCAAAAGATCCCACCTATTTGAACTGTGGCGCGAACCTTATTTATGTTGTCAAAAAGTTATGAGGGAGCTGAATCTTCAATACATTCTCGATTGTTGGTAAAGATACTTATCACCTGGATCAGCCGATCAATCTGGCGTTGGATAATGTTCACCTGCTCACTCCAAACTGGAGACATAAATGCAGACCACGACTGAACCCCAACAAAGTCAATTGAACCTATCAGAATCAATTGCAACCCAAAATTCCCCCATCGCATATGGATTGGGGTCATTTGGGCTGGAATCTCTCTTCAAAGTATTTGCCGGTTTTTATGTGTTTTACTACACCGATAAGCTAGGGCTTGCCCTCACGATGGCAGCCATCATCAATATCGTCTATGGGTTCTGGGACGCAGTCGACGATCCGATCGTGGGATTCCTCTCGGATAATACGCGTACTCGTTGGGGTAGGCGGAAGCCGTGGCTTTTGACTGGACTGCCCTTCTACGTTGGGTTCCTGGTAATGGTTTATGCTGTGCCTAAACCCTTCCAACAAGGAAATGCGTTATTCTGGTATGCATTGGTGATATTTATCCTGTTTGAAGCAGCCTCTACGGTAATCTCGATTAACTACTCAGCATTATTTCCGGAGCTCTTCCAGGGTTTCAGGGAGCGGGCGCACGCAAGCTCCTACTACCAGTCTCTTGGCATGTTTGGCGAGCTCGTCGGGTTCTCTATCCCGCCCTTTATTTATGCCAGGTATGGATTTGTTCCAATGGCAATTAGCTTTGCCGCGGTCTCTGGTATTGCGCTGTTCTTAGGCATCATCCGAAATAAAGAAGACCCAAATGCCCTGCAAGCTCCTCCATTGCATCTGAAAGGCGCATTCGGGGAAGTATTAAAGGACCGTCCCTTTTTGTTGTACACCGTTGCAGTGACCTTTCTCACTTACATAACTGGGGTGCTTTCTTTAGGGACCCCATTTTGGGTCAAGTACACTGTAGGAGCCAGCCTGCAGGCTACCTCACTCATTTTCGCGACTGTGTTTACCGTAGCAATTCTCTCTGCTTCTATATGGGGCAGATTTGTACATGTCCTCGGCATCAGGCGGTGCTGGATGCTGTCAATTATTTTGATGGCTTTATCGGCGATCATCCTGGGAATAGCCTCCAACCTGGTTGTAGGGACAATTGGCGCGGCTGTCGTTGGAGCAGGCATGGGTGGGATTAAAGTCTGCCACCAAATCATCGTCGCCAATTTTGTGGATCGAGACCTGAAACACACTGGTCACCGTCGGGAGGGCATTTATTACAGCCTATTGCGAGTCATGGGAAAATTCTCGAAGATCCTGGAATCGCTGGCTTTAGTGCTTTTAAGCCTGATTTTTGGTTACGTGAACGGTGCGAACCCCGGTCCGCACCCGGAAAATGCATTCCGTTTTTTGATGAGCGTAATTCCTCTGGTTCTTACCATCATCGCCTGGCTCATTGCCAGCAGGCTCTCGTTTGAAGACACATGATCATCGCCACCATGACAATCAGCGTAATCAGGAAGACCCCGGCAGGTAATTCGGAGAATGTGGCTTATTGAAAATTATGGCAAAATGCAGTTTAATCCAGGCCTATGGATGTAATATGTGTTGCGCCGGTAAATGATTCCTTGCCGCTCCGCTTCTGCTTTCAAGACTTCTCAAGCTGTTATTGTGAAACTAATCCGATCGACCTTTGGAGCCATCTGAATGTCTGATACTTTATTGTTGACCAAAGTCAGCTTGCCGATATTGCGAAACATAGTTGTCCCCAGAGAAAAAGTTCTCAGGCAATTAAGCGAAGGCGTTCAGGATGGGCATTTGCTCACCCTGGTTTCCGCGCCGCCGGGATATGGAAAAACGACGACGATCCGCATGTGGGTGGAAAAGGCGGGTCATCCTGTCGCGTGGGTTTCACTCGAAAAATCCGATAATGACCTCAAACAGTTTATCACGTACGTTCTGACCGCTTTGCAGCAGGCAGACGATGATCTTGGACAGGCGGCTTTGGAAGTTGTTGAGAATGTGCAGGAGATCGATCTTCAACAAATCCTTGGGCTGCTGGTCAACGATCTGTATGGACTGGATCAGCTGGTCATTCTGGTTTTAGAAGATTATCACCTGATCGAGAACGAGAAGATCGATCAGTTTATCGAGTTGCTTCTCAATCAAGCTATCACAAAGTTGCACCTAGTCATCACAACACGGGAGGACCCCAACCTGCCGTTGACCCGTCTGCGGGTCCGAAATCAGCTTACGGAAATCAGGGCAATGGATTTGAGTTTCTCGCTCAATGAAGCCGATGCGTTTTTCTCAAATGTGATGGGAGTCCACCTGCCAAAAAGGGAAATGGAGATTCTCGAAAGCCGGACGGAAGGTTGGGCAGCCGGGCTTCAATTGGCGGCGTTGTCGTTGAAAGACAGCGCGGACAAGGTAAAGTTTGTGGAGGCGTTTGGCGGCACACACCGTCATGTGTTGGATTATTTGATCGAA
>DATGYJ010000223.1:0-5184 GCA_035298105.1 Anaerolineales bacterium
GCGCAACAGCTGTCTTCCGTTTCTTCAAATTGATGATCGCCTTTCGCAAGGCGTATCCGTATAGGCGATATCCAGCAGGAGCCCATCGGAAATAACTTTGAACACGGGCCGATTCATACGTTCGGCGATCCGGTCGCGTGAGATACAAAGCTCACTTAAAATCGTCAACTCACGCGGCGATATATCCTTGCGCATGCTAAAACGCTTCCAGGAAGTCCCGTTGCCTCTTTCTTTTGGGAGATCCACATTACAGGCGCGCCCAAAATCTTCACGGGCAATCTGTAAGCGGTCTTGCTCTTTAAGCTCGTGCTCCAAAACATCGCGTAAATCGAACAGAAAGTGGGTATCCAGACGGGCGTAATCCAGCTGGGCATGGGTCAACGGTCGCATCGCCCAGTCCGCTTTTTGATGGCGTTTATCCATTTCAAACTGGAACTTTTCCGCCAGGAGGTTATCCAGCCCCACAAATTGGTAACCCAGCACCCGCGCTGCGTGCATGGTATCGAACAGGTTTGAAAACTGAAAACCAAAATCGCGCCGCAAACAGATCAGGTCATATTCGGCTGCATGGAAAATCTTTTCAATTTTCGAGTTGCTGAAAATGGGTCCCAGAAAGCTCAAATCGGCAATCGCAAGCGGATCAACAACATAATCTATTTTGCGGGTTGAAAATTGGATCAAACACACCTGCTCCCGATAGGCATGCAAACTATTTGATTCTGTATCTACCGCGACTCGGGCTTGCAGGGCTAAATCCGCGATCATTTGTTTGAGTGCATTGGGCTTATCCACCCAGACAGGTGGTGGAAGAACTTGATTCGTCATTGGCTTGCATTATATCCCACCTCAAAGATGATCGTCACTCATCCCTTGGGCAGTATTTTCTCCATGACCAACCCATCCTCCCCATCGTTATAGTATCGCTTCCAAATATCGACAGAGTGGTAACCCTCTTGTTCGTACAACGAAATCGCGCCATTATTGGAAATGCGCACGGTCAGCCTCATACGCGGCAGTTTTGTCTTTTCTTCACAGGCACGTAGAAGCGCCCGACCGATCCCGCGGCGCTGATAACGGGGGTCAACCCCAACGGTGGCAATCCAGGTCGCTCCTTCAGAAGCACGCGGATCGCCTGCGACAAATCCAATCATCTCGCCGTCATTCACAGCCTTCAATTTGATTACATCCGGCCAGGTCAACACAGCGATCAGATCCAAGAGAGGCCAGGCATCTTTTTCGAAACAGGCTTGTTCGAGCCGGCGTAAGGCGCCAAGATCACGGAGGCTTGCAGTTTGAATTTCCATCTCTGGGAGATTGTATCAATAAAAAAGTAGAAAGTGGAGTTCGCTCCACTTTCTACTGTCTACTTATGACTTCCTACTTCTTACTTTTTATTTCTTCCCATCTCCACCCAGGAAATTACCGAGCAGGCTTGTAAATTCCATCGGGAAGATATACTTCGTAGACGGGCTCGCACCAAGGGATTTAAGCGTGTCAAAATATTGAAGCGTCATCGTCTTCTGGTCAACAGTTTGAGCAGCAGAGTAAATTTTTTCCAAGGCGGCCGCGAAACCTTCTGCTTGCAACAACTGCGCTTGTTTGGAACCTTCGGCTTGCAGAATAGCGGATTGCTTCTGGCCTTCTGCGCGCAGAATGTTGGATTGCTTCTCGCCTTCCGCCACATTGATGGCAGCTTCGCGTGTACCCGTGGATTCGGTCACAACTGCACGGCGAATGCGCTCAGCTGACATCTGGCGATTCATGGCGTCCTGAACTTCACGCGGCGGGATGATCTCGCGAATTTCCACATTGGTCACCTTTACCCCCCAGCGTTCAGTGACTTCATCAAGACGAGCACGCAGCATGTTGTTAATATGTTCGCGCTCTGACAGAACATCATCAAGCGGAATACCGCCGATCACGGCACGCAACGTAGTTGCGGCGATACCTGCCGCGGCAACCTCAAAGTTACCGACCTGTAACACGGACTCGGCAGGGTCGAGCACTTTGTGATACCAAAGAAAATCGATGGAAATTGGCGCGTTGTCTTTGGTGATCGAAGTCTGGTGAGGCACTTCGCGCACCTGCTCGCGCAAATCCACTTTCACGGCCCGGTCGATGATTGGGATGAGCAGCACGATCCCCGGACCTTTTGAACCAATGCTTCGACCCAGCCGAAACACGACCAAACGCTGATATTCAGGCACGATACGAATCGCATTGGCTAAAAAGATAAGGCCAATAACCAGGATCGCACCGACGAAACATACAGCACTGCCACCAAGAACATTAGTCATAGCAAGCTCCTTTTTATGAAATGCTGTCAGCTATTTTTCTCGACAATCAAAATGAATCCTTCACGCCCGAGGACACGGATGGAACTGCCGGCCGGAATTGATTTTTCACTGCGAGCCGACCACAACTCTCCATTAACTTGCACGCTGCCCTCCTCTTCGACTTTTGTGCGAGCTTCCCCAATTTGACCGACTAATCGTGCCAGGTCATGGGAAGGTCTAATGCCGGCGGCTTCAATGGATTTCCGGACAGCGATCCACAAAAAAGCCGCGACCAGACCCGAGCCTGCAATCGCAACCACAGGGTTGAGCGTCCCCTGGTCTGCTGTGCGCGGGAACATGAATACTGAGCCGATGATCAACAGCAAAATGGATAGAGCCAGAAAAAGCTCGCGTTTCGGTTTGCGTATGGCGTAAATAAAGGGAACAATGCTGACCCCCAAAAGAACCAACGCCCACCAATTAAAAGATAGGCGATTGATCGCATATCCTGCCAATACGATGGCAAAGAAAGCAGCTACTTCAAGCAGCCCTGTCCCGGGCGTGATCAGCGCCATCATTACTAACAACACAGCCCCGAGTAGGATGAGATACGCAATGTTGGGGTCAAGCAAGAAGTCCATAACTCCTCCAGTTCATTATACAACAAGACACCTTGTTTTGATTCCACTTTATCTACGAGATTCATCATGCCCAAGTTGTGAAAGCAATCCCTTCCCAAGGCTTTATAATCAGCCCCGACATTACCCCCACCCAGCCTCCCCCAAATTCGACGCCAAAATCCCTCTTGGCCGAAAACTTCACTTTGTCGAATTTGGGGGAGGTGCCGAAGGCGGAGGGGGTAAGGAGCATCCATGGAATTTCAAAAAATTTGCGTTCTCGGGCTGGGCTATATCGGACTTCCAACAGCCTCCACTTTTGCGACTCACGGTCTCAGAGTCGTTGGTGTGGATATCAATCCGCATATCATTGAAACATTGCGAAGTGGGGACATCCACATCCATGAACCGGGTTTGCGAACCGTTGTAGAATCGGCACTTCAGTCTGGCAATCTGAGCGTTTCTTCTCAGCCCGAAGAAGCCGATGCGTTCCTGATCTCAGTACCTACCCCCTTTTATGAAGACTCATATGGGGATTTTGACGGCAGGAAATATAGACTGGCAGATATGCGGGCCGTAACCTCTGCAACCGAAGCCATCCTGCCGAAACTGCGCAAAGGAAACCTCGTTATATTGGAATCGACATCTCCTCCACGCACAACCGTGGATTTGGTTCAGCCTATTTTGGAGAGATCGGGCTTGAAAGCCGGGATTGATTTTTATCTCTGCTATTCCCCGGAACGCGTCTTGCCTGGGCAGATCCTGCGCGAATTGATCGAGAATGCCCGCGTGGTGGGTGGGATCACCCCTGAATCCGCCAAAGCCGGACATGATCTCTACGCGACCTTTGTCAAAGGGGAGATCATCGAAACGGATGCAACCACTGCCGAGATGGTTAAATTGATGGAGAATACCACTCGGGATGTGAATATTGCCATTGCGAACGAATTCTCGCGTTTGGCCGAAAAATTTGGTGTGGATGTATGGGAAGCGATTGGTCTGGCAAACCGCCATCCACGCATTCATATCCTTAGCCCGGGACCTGGCGTGGGTGGTCATTGCATTAGCGTGGATCCCTGGTTTTTTGTAGAGGCTGCCCCTGAACTCACGCCGCTGATCTATCAGGCCCGCCGGGTCAATGATGCACAACCGCATTTTGTCATCAGGAAGGTCAGACAAGTGCTTGGCTCACTCAAAGATAAAAGAATTGCCGCGCTTGGCCTGGCATTCAAACCGGATGTCGATGATCTGCGCGAAAGCCCGGCTGCGGAAGTAGTCCACTTGCTGCAAAAAGAAGGTGCGCAGGTCAGAGCCTGGGAGCCATATAAGCCTGACGCACAGCTACAGGACCTTGAGATAGCCGCGAGTCTAGAGTCTGCCATCAAAAATGCAGAGGTGATATTGCTTTTGGTACGGCACAAGGAATTTGTCGAATTGGACCCTGATGACCTGCTATGTAAAACAAACGCACGTATTTTGATTGACTGCGTAAATGGGTGGAATGACGGTCAATGGACCAGGGCGGGTTTCACAGTATATCGACTAGGGGTGAATAAGGAGACAAGTACATAGATAGATAAGTAGACACTTGTTTACTCGTCTACGTGTCTACATGTCCACCTGTATCCACACCGACACACTATGACTATAAAGGTTTTATCCGTCTTCGGCACACGCCCGGAAGCCATAAAAATGGCTCCCATCATCCGGCTGTTGGCACAAACCGCAGGGGCTGAATCGCGCGTATGTGTTACCGCGCAGCACCGGCAAATGCTCGATCAGGTGTTGCAGCTCTTCCAGATCAAACCTGACTATGACCTGGATCTGATGCGCGATGACCAATCGTTGGCAGAAATTAGTGCATCCATCTTCACTCATCTCGATCCCATTCTGAGAGATTTCCAACCCGATTGGGTACTGGTCGTTGGTGATACTACGACAGTTGTCACGACCTCATTACTTACATACTTTCGCCGCATCAAATTGGGTCATGTGGAGGCAGGGTTGCGCACCCACAACAAGTGGCATCCCTTTCCGGAAGAGATCAATCGCCGCATCGCCACAGTGATTGCAGATCTGCATTTTGCCCCCACAGAATGGTCAAAGGCGAATTTACTACGTGAGGGTGTAGATGAAAAGAACATCCTGGTCACTGGTAATTCCGTGATCGACGCGCTGAACTTCGTAGCACAGCAGGCCGAACCCCGGGAAATTACGACTCTCATCAATCAACTGACGACCGGCCAACTCATCCTGGTCGAAGCCCATCGCCGTGAGAACTTTGGGCAACC
>DATGYJ010000224.1:0-15780 GCA_035298105.1 Anaerolineales bacterium
CACAACCGGCGCTTCAGTCGTGGCTGCCACCTGCGGCGCGCATGCTGCGAGCACCATGCTCAGCGTCACCAAGAGACTGAGAGCATAATACAGATGTTTAATTTTCATTCTCTTCGCTCCTTGAAAATAGATTTATTTTGAAACCAGACAACCAAACTTTTTTCAATAGAAACCGCCTCCTTTGCTCGTATATGGAGGGAGGCGGAAACCAGGTTGCGTATCCCTGGCGCCCGCCTCTCATCCAATGAATTGCTTTCTTTGAGGAGAATTGTGAAAGCAAAATAGATTAGTCAGGCTAATCTGCCCTCATCATACGTTCTGGGAATGAATCAAGCATCCGCCTGCGAATGTGTTTCCTCCCCTACGTTTCGATGGATTCATCTCCCCCTCTCAGAGTGGTCAGGGCAACCGCTCCATGTAACAGGAGATGTATAAAAACCCCTCCTTAGAGGGGTGTTAAAGGCAAATGAAATGGATGGGTTCTGTACTATACTGTAGAAGCGAATGGAAAGATGAAACGGAAACTAATTCTCTTTTGCGGTCTTCTTCTTGCCTTTGGGTTAGCCTCTTGTGGGGGCAGCGCCACACCCATCGACTCAGCTCAAGGCCAGCCTGAGACTATTTCCGCGTCGACCAGCCTTTCCCCTACTCCGAGCCCGATCTCCCCCGGATTTCTTCCACAGGTTTGCAATTGCGCCCTGCGCTTTGAGCATATTGGCATTGAACAGGGATTATCTCAAAGTTCTGTACAGATCGTCTTTCAGGATAGCCGCGGCTTCTTGTGGTTCGGCACTCAGGATGGTCTCAACCGCTATGACGGATATGCGTTCAAAATCTATAAACCAGATCCCGATGTGCCCGCAAGCCTGAGCGACCGCTGGATTACATCCATTGTGGAGGATAAGGATGGCTATTTATGGATTGGAACACGCCTGGGAGGCTTGAACTATTATGACCCACACACTGACCAATTCACTCATTTTATGCACGACAACAAAGACTCATCCAGCCTTGGTGATAATCACGTAAATGTTCTTTACAAAGACAAAGATAACAACTTATGGATCGGGACTGAAAACGGGCTGGATAGCTTCGTCGCGCAGACCAATTCCTTCAGGCATTATCCCTATAATGCCGCACGGCCTAATAGTTTAAGCGGTAAGAGAGTGACGGTTATTTATCAGGATGCCAATAGCCGGTTCTGGATCGGTACATTGGATGGTGGCTTGAATAGCTTTAATCCTCAAACTGGCGTGTTTACCTCTTACCAATATGAGACGAATAACCCGAACGCCATTGGAAATAACCCCGGACCCACCATTGAAGAGAGCGCAAATGGTGTCCCGAACTCAATTAGCAATAACCACGTGACTGCCATTGAAGAAGATGCAAACGGTGTGCTCTGGGTTGGCACTAAAGATGGATTAAACCAGTTCAACCGCCATACGGGCGAGTTCACACAATTCCTGCATAATGACCACAACCCGGCCAGCCTGTCTGACAATGGAGTTAACGCCTTATACACAGACAAAACGGGAAACCTATGGGTCGCCACCGATTCGGGATTAGACCGTCTAAGTCGAGGTGGTGTCACCTTCTTTCATTATTACAATGATCCCAGTTTCTCACGCAGTCTTAGCAATGGTCCGATCCTTTCAATCTTTGAAGATAAGGGGGGAGTCTTATGGTTCGGTACTTCCAGCAGTGGCGTGGATAAATATGACCGCCAGCGCGACCAGTTCGCCTATTATCGCAGTGACCCCAAGAACGCAAACAGCCTGAGTGGCAACTCGGTTTTTCCAATCTTAGTGGATCAGGAAGGCAACGCCTGGATTGGAACCGATGGACGCGGCCTCAATCACTTTAACCGTCTCACGAAACAGTTCGTAAGGTATTACCATGATCCGAATAATGTCAACAGCCTTAGCTCTGATCGGCTCGTGGCTCTTTACGAGGATCATCTTGGTTACATTTGGATCGGGACGGCCAACGGTTTGGATCGCTTTGACCCTAAAAAGAATGTTTTCACCCATTACAAGCGTGACCCGGAAATCCCGGATAGCCTTGGCGGCAATTTTATTTATACGATTTATGAGGATAGGCAGCAGCAATTATGGATAGGAACGGCCTCCAGCCTTGACCTCTTTGATCGTGACACAGGCGTCTTTACGCACTATCGCCCTGAGGCGAGCAATCCAAATAGTATTAGTGGCGTTCAGATCACCTCCATCCTTGAAGATAACCAGGGCTATTTATGGGTAGGCACTTTTGAGAGTGGACTAAATCGGTTTGATCCCGACGAGAAAAAATTCAAGCAGTACCATTTGGATCTGAACAACAAAAAAAGCCTGAGCAGCGACTCGATCTTATCGATTTACCAGGACAAGAAAGGACGATTATGGATTGGTACGGCCGGCGGCGGATTGAACCTTTATCACCCTGACACGGAGTCATTTACATATTATCTTGAAAAAGACGGCCTACCGAATGGCGTTGTGTATGGGATTCTTGAAGATGATCATACCGGAAATTTATGGCTAAGTACGAATTTTGGCTTATCACGTTTCGATCCGGAATCGAAAACCTCTCGCAACTTCGACATGGGTGATGGGCTGCAAAGCAACGAATTCAATATGAATGCATATGCGAAAAGCAGTGGAGGTGAATTCTACTTCGGAGGGGTCAATGGCTTAACTGTTTTTTATCCCTCAGCCATCAATGACAGTCCTTATCTGCCTGAAGTAACGCTTACTTCCCTGACACAGGGTGATCACCCCATCACAACAGATTCCAGTGTCGAGACAACGCGGAACGTCATTTTGCAATGGCCGCAAAACTCACTGGAATTTGAGTTTGCTGCGTTGAGCTACAACCAGCCGAACAAAAATCAATACGCGTATAAACTGGAGGGCTTCGACTCGACCTGGCATTTCATCGGCACAAAACGCGATGGGCGCTATACCAACCTGTCCGGTGGGCAATACACCCTGCTGTTAAAAGCCAGTAACAGTGATGGCGTTTGGAATCCAACACCAGTTCGTGTCAATGTCACGGTCATTCCACCATTCTGGCAGACCCTCTGGTTCCGCGTATTGTTGGGCGTGATCGCTGTTGTGGCAATTGCGGGTGGATTCGGACTGCGCACAAAGACCATTCAGGATCGCAACCGCGCCCTTGAACGACTTGTTCGCGAACGAACCAGCGCCCTGGAGAAACGTAACCAGGAGATCCAGGCGCTCTATAAAGCAGATGAAAGGATCCTTCGCAACGTAAGTTTAAATCAGGTATTTCAAACGCTGGTGGATGTGGCTGTGGAAATGCTCAATGCAGATCGCAGCGTGGTCTTCGCATGGGATGAAAAACAAACCAAAATGGTACCGCGCGTCAGTCATGGTTTCTCGGCTAAAACGCTGGAGGTAATGGAATTTGCAAAAGGCGAAGGAATTGTGGGCGAAGTCATGGCAACCGGCAAGCCCGCCATCGTCAGACAGATCGAGCTAAATGGTTTTCGTCCGGAGGTACGTGCTGCCATCATTGCAGAAGGGATCCGATCCTTTGTGCATTTGCCAATTATGGTGGATCATAAAGTCGTGGGAGTGTTCAATGTGGGTTTTAACACGCCGAACTTGATTGGTGATGATACAACGCGCTTATTCTCCGCCTTAACGCACCGTGCTGCCATCACCATCGCGAATATGGAGCTCTTCGAGCAGACCAAGGATCTGGCCGTCATGGAAGAACGGAACCGTCTCGCCCGCGACCTGCACGATAGCGCCAAACAAAAGGCATTTGCGGCGCTGGCGCAGCTCGGCACCGCCCGTGGCATCCTGAACGGGCATGGAAATTCTGTTACGATGCATCTGAATGAAGCAGAAAATCTCGTGACCGATGTGATCCAGGAGTTAACATTCCTGGTCCAGGAGATCTATCCGCTGGCGCTCCAGGAAAAAGGACTTGTTACCACCTTGCGTGAACATATCTTTGAATGGGAAAATCGCAATGACACCACGATTCAGTTGAGCATCCACAACGAGCGGCGCCTCTCGCTGGAGATAGAGCAAGCGCTATATCGCATCACGCAGGAGGCACTTGCCAATGTGGCACGCCACAGTCATGCACAACGTGTGGATGTCTCGCTCTTGTATAACGGCGACTCGGTACAACTTTCAGTATCCGATGATGGATGTGGATTCGATGTCAGTACAAAACATGGAATGGGTTTGCGCTCGATCCGTGAACGTGTGAGCAGTATCCGCGGCACGGTGCAGATCCAGAGCGCGCCCGGGCAGGGCACCAGGCTTTTAGTCCAGGTGCCAGCAAAAAGCTAGAAGGAGATAGGAATGGCAACTAACAATCATAACCATAATAACCATGTCAGTATCTTGATTGTGGATGATCACGAAGTGGTGCGGAACGGCATCCGTTCGTACCTTGAAACACTAACGGAATTCAATGTTGTCGGGGAGGCAGCCTCGGGCGAGGAAGCGCTCAAATTAGTCTCAGAGCATATTCCGGATATCGTTTTGCTCGATCTGATCATGCCCGGGATGGATGGCGTTGAAACGACCCGGCGTATCAAGCAGATCAGTCCGCGCACTCAAGTTGTTGTTCTGACCTCATATCATGAAGATGTGCATATCTTTCCTGCATTGAAAGCGGGTGCCATTTCATATATCTTAAAAGACATGAAGATGGAGAAATTAGTCGATGCTTTGCATCGCGCTGCCCAAAAGGAAGTGACATTGCATCCGCTGGTAGCGGCCCGCGTCCTGCAGAACATTCGCAGTGACAACAGCGACGAGCAGCCCCTGTTCACTGAATTGACCGAACGGGAGCTGGATGTTCTGCGCTTGATCGCCAACGGCATGACGAACAGCCAGATCGCCGAGAAGCTGGTGATCAGCGAATATACGGTGAAGGGTCATGTGAGCAATATCTTGAGCAAATTACACCTCGCAGACCGGACCCAGGTCGCAGTCTACGCCTGGCAAAGGGGATTGGTAAATCGAGAGCAAATGAGTAAGAAGTGACCGATCGCCTGACGCCAAATGTGTATAGCCCTGTTTGGTGAACAAAAAGACACGGAATTTGTCCGTGTCTTTTATTTTTGAACTGTAAAGAACTCTACGAGCGCAAAGAATTTTGCTTCGTGAGCCTGGCACTCTTCGCGGTTAACTGTTTTCAACTCGCCAATATTCTCCCCCACCGCCTTCACGCTGCATCAATCCGGAGCCGACAAGTTCCCGGCGTAGGGTCGCAGTATCATCGTGATACTGGGCAAGGATTTCATTCACTTGCTTTTCGCTATAGCGTTTTCCCATGTCGAATGCTTTGACCACATAACGCAGGATCGCTTCCAATTTCTTGCGTTGAGCGGGAAGGGTCTTGAGGCTTCCGTTGCGCCGCGCATAATCTTTGATCACTTTCCTATCATAGGCATCTGCGTCCACTTCGGAGGCAACCGTGGAAAGTTCTTGCTGCGAAAACATACTGCGAGCTTTCGATTCCAGCACAGATTGATCCAACTGGTAGATACTATAGTAACTTTCGGCGCGGGATTTCACCAGACCGGCTTCTGAGAGACGGGACAGGTGATGTGAAATTGTTTGCGGTTTCAATCCCAGCAGCGCGGCGAGTTCCTCGACACTATAAGGTTTTTCCGCGAGCAGGCCCACAATCTTGAGTCTGTTCTTGTCGGCGAGCGCCTTGAAAAAGGTGACAAGTTCTTCGCTCATTTTGTCTCCTCTTTCACACGCCAGTATCTTGTTCCATCACTTTCACGCCTCATCAGGCCGTTATCTACCAGATAACGACGCAATGTGGCCGTATCGGCATGGAAGCGGCGCAGGATGGTATTCACTTCTTTCTCCGTGTAGTTTGTGTCAAATGAGAACGCCTCTACGATGAAGTTCAGAATGATGAGCAATTTGTTGCCCATTGGCGGGATTTGTTTAAGTGTGCCGTCCGCATTGAGAAAATTCTTTAACACCTTGCGAACATCCTCCCGCTTATCTTCAGGTGGATTATAGGTTTCACGCTTACCTTCGAACTGGATACGTGCGAATGATTCGATGGCTTTCTCGTTCAGGTCAAAGTTGCCATCGATCTCCCTAACGACTCCAACATTCGTGAGAAAGGATAAGTGGCTGAATAATTCGCGGATTGGCATATGCAATTGTTCAGCGATTTCAGCCTGGGTTGCATGACCGCGGGCCAGCACTCCAATGATACGCAGGCGCTCGGCTGAGGCCATAGCTTTGACAAAGGATAGGATTTCAGGTTGCTCGTTCATAATTTGCTCTCTTTAACTAATTCGATGTTTATCGAATTAGATTCTATGGATATTCTTTCACTTGTCAAGGTCCTAAACAGCGTCATTATAAGGAGTGGCTAAATCACCTCTCACCACCGTCCCGAAGGTTTCTGGGATCAAATAGCAAGTAAGCCGGCAGCAAAGGATTTACCGCGGTGCCTTGAATTTGCAAAGCCAACCTTCGGGACGTTTTACCGCATTGTTTCTGAAGACCCATCAGGGGATAAGAAAGCACATGGAGCACACAGAGAAAAATAAAGGCAAATCTCCGTGCTCACTGTGGTGAATTTGTTTGGCAAGCCTACACAATTAGACACTCTCCATTATACGGCTAAGAATAAAGTGGACTGAATAAGGTATAATTCCTATGTAAGAGTTGGTCCTGATTCCAATTTGGAGGTGTCTGGTGGATCTCTCGAAGCACGCTTTTTTTGAGGGAAAAATCGTTCCGCTTTCGGAAGCAAAAATCAATATCGCAACCCATGGTTTTTTATATGGCACAGCCGTATTCGGTGGTATGAGGGCTTATTGGAACGAAGAGAAGAATTGTCTCTTCGTTTTTCGTCCTTATGACCATTTTCGGCGCCTGCTGCATTCCGCACGTATGATGTCAATGCAGACCCAGTACGATGAAGAAAGTTTGATCCAGCTCACGCTCGATCTGCTTCGTACCGATAACTGGCAGCAGGATATTTACATGCGTCCCACTTTCTACAAAGCGGATATGGGCATCGGTGTCAGGCTGCACGACCTAAGAGATGAGTTCTGCATGTTCGTCATGGCCTATGAGCCCTACGTAAAGAATGATACCAACGCGCATGTAACGATCTCATCCTGGAGGCGAGTTGACGATAATGTGATTCCCGCCCGGGGCAAAATAGCCGGCGCCTACGCCAATTCTGCGCTCATCAAAACGGATGCAAACCGTTCCGGCTTCGATGAGGCTTTGGTCCTGGATCAGCATGGTCACATCTCGGAAGGCTCGGCGATGAACGTCTTCATGCTGCGCGATGGGATCCTGGTCACGCCGCCGGTTACAGACAATATCCTGGAAGGCATCACGCGTCGATCGGTGATTGAACTGGCTCGCAAAGAACTGGGGCTCACCGTGGTGGAACGCTCCATTGATCGCACAGAAGTATATATCGCTGAGGAGATGTTCATGACAGGCACCGCCGCACAGATCACGGCAGTGACAAAAATCGATCATCGCCCGGTGGGAAACGGTGTGATGGGTCCAATTACAACCAAATTGCGGACCATGTATGAAGATATTTTGCGTGGGAAAAATAAGAAGTACGAGCATTGGAATGTAGCCATCAAACCAGAAATGGTCAGCGCCGGCAAGTGATGGTTCGCTGATCTTTTCGATCAATGGCTACCCCGCAGTAATTTCATCGCAGAGACATCCTAAAAACTCTCTGAACCCGGCGCCTCGAGGGTTCAAAACAAGCTTTCTATTCAGGCTTGCAAATTTCGGTAAATCACCGGTTTGCTGTGCCGGATTGCCAAATCCGGCACGTTACCAGCGGATTCCCTGGCACCGCCCGCCAGGGCAGGTGTGGCAATCCGCCGGAGCGTTTTGTGATTTACTGAATTTGGTTATCTAGTAAAAAACACGGCGGTCATCAGATCCAATGACCGCCGTTTTAACGCTGCGATTATTGCTTCTATCGATTCTTCTTGAATCGCACCATCACCAGATTTTTACTACAGTCGGTGGAAGTCGAAATTTGCACCGGGTCCGAAAGCGGGATATTCTGCTGATCCACTAACTGGACATACAATGTTTTGTTCGAGGCCACCGGGGCATTGCCAAGCACGAACTCAAAACCAGAGGGGCCGTATTCCTTGTTGATACCGCTGACGGTCTGCTGTTCGACCGTACTCCCGTTTAGTGTGCCGCGTAACACAACGACTGTGCCAATAATGGGGCTGTTATTCGCATCGATCACCGTGCCGCCGATCCCTGCCCAATTACAAGCCAGGTCCGGATGGATGATCGTGCTTTCCACCTGTGTAACAGAGGCGCTGAATGGCGCTTTAGGCGTGCTGGTTGGTTTTGGAGTCTTGGTAGGTGGGACAAGCGAGAATGGTGTGTTTGTCGGTAAGGGAGTGATCGTGGGACGCGGAGTATCGCTCGGAGTTAACTGTAAAGTAGGACTGGCGGTCCAGGTAGGCTCAAGCTTCAATGGGGTGACTGTAAATGTAGGAGCATGAGAGCCGAATGGTCCGGCTCCCGGCTGCATAATATTGAGTTGAGAAGTGGGGTTGAAAAAGATCAGCGCGAAATAGCCCACCAGACAAACCGTCAGGATCAGGATCAAAATTGATAATATGTCCCACATTTGCATGGGAGCTTCCGAACGCTTGGATTGTGTTCCATCGAAATCAAAATCATCGTTCATCTATGTTACTCCATCATGGCTGGCCGGGCTGCTTCGCAAAAACAATATTTGCCTGCTGGCGCTGCTCATCGATCCATTTCTTCAAGGCCAGTTCCTGCAACGCAAGGTACGCGTCCGGTGAAAGCGGGCGCTGCGGCTCACGCGCAAGAACTCGCACGATATGAAATCCCACGTCCGTGGTGATTACTTCGCTGTGTGCACCCACAGCCAGACCAAACGCCGCTTCCTCGATCTTCGGTTCAAGCAGATAGCCTCGCGGTACCCATCCGAGATCACCGCGCGTCACCGGGTCGGCCTGCAATGCCAGTTCATCAAAATCCGCGCCGCCATTCAATTGCAATAGAAAGCTCTGAGCCTTATCTTGATTATAGAGCAGAATTTGTTGGACGTGTACCTGCTCGGCAGTACTGGGCACCGCCGTAATGATTTTGTCACGCATCCAGGCTGCTTCGGCGTCCCGCTTCAAGGCAGACCGAAAGGCCTGTTCTGTATATCCATGCCCCGCCTCCCAGGCCGAAAGCGCGTCCGCCCCACCCACCTGCGCTGCCAGCGCCACAAATCGATTTTGGAGAGCCGTATCATCGAGTGTGAAGCCATTGGCATGCGCAGCCTCCGCAAGCAGCAGCTGGGCGGTCAGGTCATCCCTCACCGCACGATCTGCATCTTCCGAAGAGACTGTCTTCCCTAGTGACTGCTGGGACGTAAGATAACGCTGCACTTCGGCATTGAATTCAACCAGAGTGATCCCCTCGCCATTAACGGTTAACGCCATGGGTTCAGGAGTGGCAGTGGGAATCTCAGGCGTGGAGGTGGGCTGGGGTGTAGAGGTAGGCTTAGGCGTAAAAAAGGAAGCGCACGCGGAAAGTCCGAGTGCGAGACAGAGTGTCAAGAATATCCGAATTAATCTATATTGAGAAAGCATCGCCCCAAATTATATATTAAAAACGTAGGGGCAGGTCTTGCACCTGCCCCTGTCTTGCACCTGCCCCTGTCTTGCAATTGCCCCTGCGAGTTTATTAGTAATCCATCCCACCCATGCCGCCAGGAGGCATGGCAGGAGCCTTTTCCTTTTCGGGCATGTCCGTGATCAGGACATCTGTCGTCAGGATCATGGCCGCGATGGATGCGGCATTTTCGAGCGCGCCGCGCACCACTTTAACAGGATCGATGACGCCCGCTTTGATCATATCGGTATACTCGTTCGTCAACACGTTGTAGCCGATGTTCTTGTTCTTCTTCTCGGCGGCAGTGCGGCGGACGGAATCAATGATCACCGATCCATCCTGACCGGCATTCGCCGCTAGCTTGCGGATCGGGGCTTCCAACGCCTTCTTGACGATGTTAATGCCAACGCGAATTTCTTCATCGTCTTCATCACCCTTCAGCATCTTATCTAACTTGCCCGAGGCGTTGAGGAGGGAAATCTCGCCGCCAGGCACAATGCCTTCTTCGACTGCCGCGCGCGCCGCAGAGAGAGCATCTTCCACCCGGTGCTTTTTCTCTTTCATCTCAGTTTCGGTTGCTGCACCAACACGGATGATGGCAACACCCCCACTGAGTTTGGCGAGGCGCTCGTTCAATTTCTCTTTATCGTAATCGCTGGTGCTCTTTTCGATCTCGGCGCGAATTTCCTTGATGCGGCCTTCGATATCACCCTTCTTGCCTTTGCCGCCGACGATGGTGGTATTCTCTTTGTCAGAGACAACCTTCTCAGCGCGGCCCAGGTCCTGCAGTGTGGCGGTCTCGAGCTTGCGGCCTGTCTCTTCAGAGATCACGGTACCACCGGTGAGAACGGCGATATCCTGCAACATCGCCTTGCGGCGATCACCGAAACCCGGGGCTTTGACAGCCAGCACGTTCAACATGCCGCGCAGTTTATTCAGGACGAGTGTGGCCAGAGCTTCGCCATCGATGTCTTCAGCGATGATGACGAGTTCGCGCTTGCCGATCTGCACTAGTTTTTCGAGTAGAGGCACGATATCCTGCGCCGCAGAGATTTTCTTCTCATTGATAAGAACATACGCGTCGGAGATCACAGCTTCCATGCTTTCCGCGCTGGTGATGAAGTAAGCAGAGAGGTAGCCGCGGTCGAACTGCATACCTTCAACATATTCCTGCTCGAATTGCATTGACTTGGACTCTTCGACGGTGATGACACCATCTTTGCCGACCTTGTCCATCACATCTGCGATCAAGTTGCCGATTTCACCATCTGCAGCAGAATTGGTAGCGACATGACCAATATCTTCCTTGGTATCGATCTTGACCGACATCTTGCGGAGTTCTTCCACAACCGATTCAGTCGCCATCTCAATGCCATGCTTGATCAGCATTGGGTTAAAACCAGCCTCGAGCGCCTTGAGGCCCTCGTTCACGATGGCATGGGCCAGCACAGTCGAGGTGGTCGTACCGTCACCGGCAATATCGTTGGTCTTGGTTGCGGCTTCCTTGAGAAGCTGAGCGCCCATATTCTCAAATGGATCTTCGAGCTCGATTTCCTTCGCCACGGAGACGCCGTCGTGCGTAATGGTGGGAGAACCGAACTTGCGGTCCACAGCCACATTGCGGCCCTTGGGGCCGAGGGTTGCGCCAACCGCATTGGCAACGACATTCATGCCGCTCCTAAGCTTGCGGCGGGCATCCTCTGAAAAGACAAGTTGTTTAGCAGCCATTTTTCAATCCTCCGATTAGCCTTCAACCACGGCTAGAATGTCGCTTTCGCGCAGGATGAGCAGTTTCTTGCCATCCATTTTGACTTCGGTACCAGAGTACTTTGCATACAGCACCCGATCAC
The DNA here is from genome assembly GCA_035298105.1 of Anaerolineales bacterium. Lineage (GTDB taxonomy): Bacteria > Chloroflexota > Anaerolineae > Anaerolineales > Villigracilaceae > Defluviilinea. The sequence goes on from DATGYJ010000224.1 coordinate 11,516, forward strand.
CCACTTTTACCTCCATAGGGATGCGTTCACCCTTTTCATCGCGTTCGCCCAGACCCGCCGCCAGGATTTTGCCTTCCTGGGGTTTCTCTTTAGCGGTTTCAGGAAGAATAATGCCTCCAGCGGTCATTTCCTCCTGCTCGATCGGTTCCACGATCACGCGTCCGCCAAGGGGCTTTAGCTTCATTTTGCTTGCCATCTTAAGGCCTCCTAATTGGAATTTTGGATAATCACGAAATTAGCACTCAAGCTGTCTGAGTGCTAATCATATGATACCGAAATCAGATGGCTAAGTCAAGGGGGCTAATAGAATTCTTATAAAGCTCTGATGCAAGAAACTCAGGGAGCGGAGGTCGCTGTGGCCTCGTAGGTTCCCCCGCTCGTCTCGGTACTCGCCTCTGTTGGGGCCGTGCCATCCGGTGAAGCATTCCCCTCCGCCAGCGATTGGCAGATGAATTCTCCATCCTGAATGATCTTTATGATGGTGTCTCTGCCATCCGCGTAAAGATCCGGATGCTGATCAACTTCATTACGGACTTGATTCAGCACCCGCAGAGCTTCTTCACAGCGGTTATCGCTCTTGCGGCTCAGCGCTGCCTGCACGGATCCATACGTATAGTAGTAAACGATCGTACTTGGGGAGATCGCCAACCCCTGCACATTCGCCGGCTTTTCGTCCAGATCGGGATAGCATTTATCGAGGCCGCGCCCCAGGCAGGATGCTTCGCCCGAACAGCCATAGATCGCACATTTCAATGTGTCAATGGAGCCTTCATAATTTCTTGATTTGAAGAAAATAATGCCCAGCTGTCCATAAATATCTGCATTGGTAGGTTGATACTTTAGGGCAGTTTGTACGTTCTTCGCGGCGATAAAGAACTCGCCCAATTGCGAATACGTGCGGGCAATAGAAAGATGCGGACCAGGATCATCCACCCCGATCTGCTTGTTGATCTTCACGGCTTTGTCAAAATATTCCAGCGACTTTTCATAAACAGGCCGCGCGGCTTCAGTGCCTTGCCTGGTCTGTAAATCAAACGCGAGGCGGCGGTAATTGGCGCCAATCCGCAAGTATAGAAATGTAAAGTTCGGCTCGATGGCAATGGCCTTCTCGTATTCGGTAATCGCCAGGTTATAGTCGCCCAACGTTTCGAGCACATACGCATTGACCCGATGTACATCCATCTCCTGATCGGCATTGGGCTGCTCCAGCGCCTGGTTGATGATCAATTCAGCCTGGTTCCACTTCTGCTCATCCACCAGGATTTCAGCGTAATACGCCAGGGCCGAGATATCGGTATTATCTAATTGTTGGGCTTGCAGGGCTTCTGCTTCAGCTTCTGCCAGAAAGGCTTCCGCCTGATGTGGATCATCCTTATAGATGCTTTTATCGGCATTCCAATCCAATGTGAACGCCAGGATAGCGTGTGCTTTACTCTCATCGGGTGCAAGTCCAACAGCCTTACGTGCGGACGCCAGCGCCTCAAGCAGGCGCGCTTTTTTATCAGGGTCGGTAATCAGAAAAGCGGAAGAATAGGTCTGAATACGCGCCAGCTTCCACCAGGTTTGGGCATCGTTCGGGTTCATCTCTAAGGCTTCCTGGTAAGCCAGGATCGCGGCATCCAGCTTGCCCGCATCGAAATCGGCATCCCCCTCCATCAAATAGGATTCAACCGAACGGGTCGGGACCGCAGTTGCCTGGAATAAAGGCTTAATGTCGCCTCGGTCGATTTGCTGCAGCATCCACACGCCGCCCAGGATCATGACGACCCACAGGAACATGCGGTAGATGTTCGATTGCGGCTTGCGATTAAAAAGAGGGCGTCGAGGATTTACGTTCATGGCGTTGGAGTGGGAGCCGGTGTCTCGGTCTCGACCACAGCCGTCTCCTGGGCCGCGGTTGCAGCCGGGGTATCGACGACCGGGTTATCGAGATTTTGCTGACAGATTTCGATCATTTTGTTGGCAGCGTCCTTGACGTTTTCCATGGAGGGATCCTCCAAATTCAGATTGGTTTGAATGGTCTGTGCGATCTGTAAGGCTTTTCCACACTGATTCATGCGCGCCAAGGCCAGCCCGTAGGTGAAATAATATTCTGCGATACGCGGGTCATTGGTCAAAGGAAGACCCTTGATCGGGAAGCCATCTTGCGCCTGACCGCCATTCACAGCCAGGCTCAACTGCTCAAGGGCCTGCTGGTATTGAAAATTGCGGTAGAACATGACCCCCCAATTCCCATGCAAACTCGCATCCGTAGGCGCATCTTTCACGGCGGTCTCAGCATATTGCAGAGCCTTGGCGTAATCGCCCATGGTCGCATACGTGCGCGAGATCAGCAGATCGGGTTCCGGGTCGGGTGGATTCAAGGTGTTAGCCAGCGTGAATTCCTTGATGGCATCCTCATAGACTCCCAGGAACCGTAAATTCCGACCGAGTTCCATATGGAGAATAGGAATATTTTTATTGAGCTCGATCGCCGCCCGGTATTCCTGGATTGCCAGTTCATAATTGTTGCCTTCGCTGCCCGTGGCTTCCAGAATATAGGCGCGCGCCCGGTGCGTTTCCAGCAAATTGGGATCCAGCGTGAATGCGATCCTTGATTCATCAGCCGCTTTGGCATAATTTTCAAAGGAATTTGAATCGATCAGGATTTCAGCAAAGTAGGCATGTGCCAGCGCGTTGTTCGGATCAAGGTCAACCGCCTTCTGGATGGAGCTGAGCGCCTCGGAATTGTTCTCAACCCCGCCCTGGAAATCAAGCGCCCAGGCCCGCACCGCATGCGCCATGGAATTTTCAGGGCTGAGCAAGATGGCATTCTCTGCATTGGCTTTCGCCTTTTCATACTGCCCCGCCCATACCTGGACACGCGCAATGGCAATGTAAAGCGCCGGATTCTGAGGGGAAGCGCTGATGGCCGATTGATACGCATCGATGGCCTGCAGTAATTTGCCGTTCTTGAAAAGATCTTCGGCTTCGGTCACAAAAGATTCGGGGGAGCGGGTAACGGTCGGTGTTGCCTCGAATGGGTTCGGCTGGGAAGGCAAATAGACCTGATTAAAGTAATAGCCAAAGAGCACCACCAGCCCAAAAAGCGCCCAACCGAACAAATTCGGGCGTCTGCGGCGGCGGGTCATGCTCCACTTGCTGCTGCGAGGAAGATACATAATTTGATATTATCATTTGCAACACGAGGGCGCAAGCCACTTCTCATTTATCTCTTATCTTGCTCTCAGCGGGAAATTCGGGATTCGATATTCGAGAGTCGGAACTCGCGCTCGGCGTGGGTCTCGCGCTCGGCGTGGGTCTTCGCGAAGCACCCTGTAAAGGGCCCGACCCCGCCGCCATATGACCGTCAGGTCTCTTCAGTTCCCCCGCTCGGCGTGGGTCTCTGCGGAGCGTCCCGCACGGGATCGCGAAGCACTTCTTGGATAGACATGAGGAGCATAGAACCTTCCCCTCAAATAGAGTAATTCCTTGTAATCCCCGGAATATTCCCCAGAGTATACCCATACGCTGACTGTGAAGCACCGTACGTTTCTGTGGTTACCCCATAGGGGTCATACGCCCTGGCATACGTAATTGCGCCATTGCTGTTCGTGAGCTGCCTCACACTGCCCAACGCATCTCCCAGGAAGTATTCCGTGCCGCTGTTGATCTGCGCGATGCGGTCTAGACCATAAATGTAGGTGTTGGTGCCATCGCTCAAAGCCTGGGTGAGACCCGTGTTGTAGTCCATGGTGAAGGTGGTCGTGTTTCCGTTTACGGTTTCCTGCAAACGATCTCCCAAGCCATTGTATCCAAAACCAGTCACTGATGACTGTCCACTGGTTACCGTCTGCAAGCGATTCGCAGCATCATACTGGTGTGTATTTACTCCATCGTTACGCAGGTTGCCGTTGTTGTCCCACTCATACGTTACCCCGTTGACGCTGGTCAGGCGATTGGCAGTGTCATACTGGTAACTGGTTGCTGACAACGGATCACTGCTCGTGAGGCGGTTGCCCACAGCATCATAAGAGTAGTGAAATTGGAGGTTCAGGATCGAACCCTATACCGGCCTGAGACTGCCCACTGAATACTGTTTTCATAGCGAGAGAGCAGCGGAAGATCAGTACAGGATCAGTACAGGATTAGTACAGGATTGTCGGGATGAATCAGGAGGAGATCAGGGAAAAAAAGGTCATGAGCACCCCACTGGACCCTGGCGGAATGGCGCGCAGGATCGACATTCTTCTAATAATTAGACGCTGGAATCAGAAAATTGTTCT
>DATGYJ010000225.1:0-14305 GCA_035298105.1 Anaerolineales bacterium
TCTATCCTGCGCAAGGAAATCATGTCAACAACAACCTGCCTGAACTGCGGCGCATCTGAACTGGATCGACCGCTCCTTTTACTGAAATTTCAACAAAGGGAATTTTACATCTGCCCGCAATGTCTGCCGGTCTTGATCCATAAACCTTATGAGCTGGCAGAAAAACTTCCTGATTTTAAACCATCTGATCACCCTTCCAACCAGGATGAATAATCTATGCACAAATCAACCTGCAGGATGTACCACATAGCACTATGACCAATCCTTCTAAACCTTTGGAAGTTGGAACCACATCGATGAATAAATTGTCCTTCCTGGCGCGCACATCACTACTCATCGCCTTCTTTTTCTTGATCGATAAGGTCCTCGCATTTGTGCGCGTGGGCATTATCTCGCGTCAATTTGCAGATTCAATCCAATTGCTCGATACGTTCAATGCTGCGAATAATTTGCCTGATGTCTTATTTGCGCTCATTTCCGGGGGCGCACTGGCCATGGCATTCATTCCATTGATGAGTGAATATCTCACTACACGTGGACGCGCAGCCGCCTGGGACCTATTTTCACGCGTCGCCAATCTTGCATTTGTGGTCACTGGCTCCATCGCCATCATTATTGCCATCTTTGCGGAGCCAATTGTGAATGCGGAGATCGGCATCGCGCCCGGTTTCGGCGTGGAGCAACGCCAACTACTCGCAGAACTTATGCGCTTGAACCTCATTGGCACGATCATCTTTTCGATCAGCGGTCTAGTCATGGCCAGCCTGCAAGCTAACCAGCATTTTCTTTTTCCTGCGCTCGCACCGGCCGCCTACAACATCGGTCAAATTTTCGGGGCGATCTATCTCGTACCTATCTTTGGCATTCATGGTCTGGTGTATGGCGTCATCCTTGGCGCAATGCTGCACCTCCTGGTTCAAGTCCCCGCATTGTTCAGGTATGAATTCAAGTGGACCCCCGCGCTCGATCTGCGCCATACCGGCCTCATCCAAGCCTTGAAATTGCTAGGTCCCCGGTTGTTGACGATGTTTGGCATTCAATTGATCGTGATCGCGCGTGACAATATCGCCTCGCGTTTAGGTCAAGTGGGCGCAGTAACGTCGCTGACCTATGGCTGGATGATCATGCAAGTACCTGAGACGCTGCTTGGGACGGCGATCGCAACCGCCATGCTGCCCACTCTTGCGGAATTCGCCACTGGCGAAAATTGGAGCGCATTCCGTCTGGCAATCGAGAAAGCTCTGCGAGTCCTGATCGCATTAACTCTTCCCGTCGCGGCGGTGATGGCAGCCGGGATTCATCCCCTTGTGCGCGCCGTCTTTGGATTCGATGAAGCGACTACCACGCTCATCACGTGGACCACGCGCGCCTATCTCCTTACGCTGACAGGTTATGTCATTCAAGAAATTGCGGCACGTTCCTTCTACGCGCGCAAAGAGCCGTTCTTTCCACTTTACGCAGTCATCTTGCGGCTGATAGTATTCGTTGCGATTGGTATTATCGGGATCACATTCTTTAAACCGATCGGCGCACCGATCATCGCCTTTGCGGAGATCGCCTTGCTGGTCGAATCCATCGTGCTCTTTAGCTGGCTGAGCAAACGAACGCATGAACCGCTCCGAGTGTGGAGTGCCGTGTTCAAGGGTTTGGCGGCAGCCCTGCTGGGAGGAATCACTGCTTACGGTCTGGCAGTAATCCTGCCGGGATCTGCAGTATTGACCGCGTTGCTGGGAATGCTCGCGGGCGGATTGATCGCTCTTCCCATCATCTGGTCAGAAGTCAAATTGCTCTTAAAACTGTAGTATTTGAGCGACAATTACTCGGGAAAACTGATTTTCTCCCTTAGGATATAATTACGCCCATGTCTGAAAACATCGAAAACACACAACCTAATATCAAAATAAGCAAAAGTGGACGCGGACGGGCGATCCTGTTTAACGCTCTCGGATTGATCGTCATCCTTGGCCTCGCCATTCTCTCAGGTTATGGGTCAGGGATTTCCATACGGAAGAATACGCAAAGCTCTGCCATTTCGCAGCAAATCAGCCAGCAATTTCAGTACGCGCTGGTGGATATGCAGTTCCAACGCTATGCAAACGCGCAGCAGCGCCTCGAATGGATCATTGCGCACGACCCCACCTTTCCCGGCGTGCAAGAGAAATTGACACAAGTGCTGGTGTTGAGGAATCAACCGACACCCACCGTTACGCCCTCGTTGACCCCTACCCCTGATTTCAGCGGTGCGGAACAGGCCTTTTTGAAGGCGCAACAATTGATCGCCGCCCAGGATTGGCCGGGAGCTATCGGCACGCTCGACCAGATCCGCAAGCTTGATTCAACTTATAAGACCAGCCAAGTGGATGGAATGTATTATTTCGCACTACGCAATTATGGCTACGATCTGATTGTCAAACAGGGTAACCTGGAAGGCGGTATTTATCAATTTACGCTGGCAGAACGTTTCGGCCCGCTTGATCGCGATGCGAACGGCTTGCGCGAAGGCGCACGTTTTTATCTGATCGGAGCCTCCTTCTGGGAACTGGATTGGGCCCAGACGGTGTCCTATTTCCAGCAAGTCTATGCCGGCTACCCTGGTCTATGGGACGGTACCATGACCGTCTCGGAACGCTTTCAGGTTGCCTCCATGCGCTATGGTGATGAATTGGTTAAAAGGCAACAATACTGCGACGCCGTCACCCAATATCAAAATGCACAAACAGTCGCTGCACTGGATGCAGCGGCCGAGGAAGGATTTGCACGGGCTTATCGGGAATGCTTCCCTCCCACAGAGACGGCTGCGCCCGTACTTGAGGTAACCCCCACGGATACCCAGGCAGGTCCCACACAACCACCCACGGAGCCGCCTACTCAGCCTCCTACCGAACCACCGGTTGCAACTACAACTACTCCATGAATTTTGCACCGCCCGCCTGGGCATTGGCATTGACATTCTGGTTACATCTCCTCGCCACTGTGACCTGGGTCGGCAGCCTCGCAGGGATTTCGTTTCTCATTCTGCCGGCCATGCAGCGGGCGCTCGATCCTGAAACGCAGCTTGTCTTCATCGAAGCGATGCAGAAACGTCTTGAACCCATTGCCTGGTTCAGCATGAGTTTGCTGCTTGTCACGGGCTTGTTCCAGATGAGCGTCAACCCGCATTATGATGGCTTCCTTTCTACCAGCACGCAATGGTCGGTAGCGATCCTTACCAAACATCTTTTGGGTATCATCATGGTGGTAGTCAGCGCGATTCAGACCTGGGAGGTGATCCCAGCCATTCGCCGTGCAATCGTGAAGTCAAAGAAAAACAAGAACACTGAAGAATTGGATACCCTGCGACGACGCGAAATCCTGCTCCTCAGAATGAATTTCGGATTGTCTGCTCTAATCCTGCTGGCGACCGCCTTCGCACGTGCCTCATAATTTCGCAATCAAATCACATATTCAAATGCAAACAGCCCGCTCCTTCTTAGGAACGGGCTGTTTATGTTTCATGAACTTTGTTCAATCTGAGGCGTCTTTAGGGCACGGTCACATTGAAGAGATAATCCTGCACAGCTACATAACCTCCAGGATAACGAACTCCCACTACCATATGGACAGGAGCAACGCCATCCGGCATTTTCGAGGTGGGGCTTTTTGCCTTGTACGTTATGGAAAGGGTAGCGGAGGTGCCACTCCCAACATGATCACCTCCCTGGACAGCTACGACACCTTTGCCGACGTATTGAAACGAGGGCAAAGCTTGAGCAAAGAGGAATTGCACATCGCTGTTAACTTCCACTTCCACCGTGAGAGTCTCACCCACATTCATGGTAAGGGTAGGTGTGGGAGCTTGGGGATCATTGAGAACTAGAAGTTCTGTGGGGCCCACCAATGTGAATGTGGTATTCGGCAATGGGGCGGCTGCCGTAAGAACACTTGCAATTAGGATTGTCAAACAAAGCACAGAGAGAAATCTTTTCATGTTAGCCTCGTTGGTTAGATGTAGCCATAGTGTACAGCAAATTTTATTCTTTAGACCATTCACTTTTGTACGATGATTGCCCGTCAAGTGTGTCAAACACGTGAAAAGTTGCAAGACATCTAAATACGCGAAAAGTCAATCACTTAATCAGGCAAGCCTCTCATAAATTTGCTGTTCTTAGCTATTCTATTCTTCAGCATTCATGGTGAGTATGGGTGGAAACAGGTATCAGGATACTAACATCCCCTACCTTCGACCAAAACAGAAGCTGGCGAATTTTTTCTGCGCATGATGTATGGATCTGACGATCAAGAGTTGACCTGCAATTGGATAGGCTGCCTCTCAGGTATTCCTGTCAGATCATATGCCATCGCACCCGTGATCCTGACCGCGAGGATATCACCAATCTGAGCGTTCCCTTCAATGAAGACCATGCCATCGATCTCCGGCGCGTCGCGGTAAGAACGACCGATCGCAATCCCTTTATCACGACCTTCCACCAGGACATCCAGAGCCTTCCCTACATAGGATTGATTGACCTGCAATGAGATATTCTGCTGTATTTCCATCAAACGTTCATAACGGGCCTGCTTCACTTCGGCGGGGACAGGGTCGCCGAGCGGCTCACTGGTTGTCCCGGGCTCGAATGAAAATTGGAATGTACCCACGCGATCAAAGCGAACCTCCTGGACGAAATCCAGCAACGTCTGGTATTCCTCTTCGGTCTCGCCAGGATAACCAACGATAAAGGTGGTGCGGATGGCCAGATTCGGAATGGCAGAGCGCATTTTGCCCAGGGTGCGATGCACCCAGTCAATGTTCGATGGGCGGCGCATACGATAAAGCGTTTTGGGGTGCGCATGTTGCAACGGCATATCAAGATAAGGCAGGACCTGCTTGCGGGTCGCCATTACTTCGATCAAACGATCAGTGACATAGCCGGGATAAGCGTACATGACGCGGATCCAATCCAGGTCAGGGACTGAATCGGTGAGTTGCTCCAACAACGCAGCCAACCCATCTTTGATCCCTAAATCATGACCATAATCGGTCGTATCCTGGGCGATCAATATTAATTCACGCACGCCTGTGTCACGCATACGGCGCGCTTCCTCAACAATTACATCAATAGGACGAGAGACAGCCGTCCCTTTGATCAAGGGGATGGCGCAGAATGCGCAGGGGCGCCGGCATCCATCCGCGATCTTGACGTATGCGCTCGCGCCAGCAACTGAGACGCGTAATGCCTCATGTTCATCGGTGCCAACCGTTTTAGCCTCGTCAGGCAGATGATATAACGGCTCGGGATGCGGACCTTTGCGAAGCTCGCGCACGACCTGCACGATATCCATCCAGCGACGTGTGCCGAGCACCCCATCAATACCGGGGACTTTTAGGGCTACCTCCGACCCATACCGCTGCGTGAGACAGCCCGCTGCGATCAAGATCTGGTTACTGCGTTTCCCATCAGCAAGCTCACGCAGCACATTGATGGATTCCTCTTTGGCAGGCCCGATAAATCCGCAGGTATTTACGATCAGTATATTGGCGCGTGCAGGCTCACCTACAGCCCGATAACCGTCGCGGATAAGAAGCTGCGCCATTGAGTCTGAGTCAACGGTGTTTTTGGCGCAGCCAAGTGAAACAAGGTGAAAAGTATTTTTAGTCACGAATAAAGTTTTCCTAAAATTCTAAGACCCAAAAGGCCTCTTGAAGAGTTATGGCGCAGCTGTAGCCGATGGCGCCGGCGTAGTTGTTGTCCTTAAAGTGGAAGTTGGCGGAGCGGTGTTTGTAGGGGTGGATGTGATCGTTGGCGTGGCGGTAGGCAATACTGTCGGTGTAATGATCTCTGTCGCTAAATAAATATTATTCACGATCTGACCAAATGTACCCATGAGACCGAGGTCGCGCCCGTTGTAAACCGTACGGATGGCAGCGCCACTCCCAATCAAAACCTCAATCTGATTCTCTGCTTCAAATGGATACGCGTTCCCGGGCACGACACGTCCTTCAAAAGCCACTTCCCCGTCCACAGTCACACGCATATAGGTACGCTCCACTGCAACCAGGTTGAGCTGCACCGCGGCATTTGCATTTTGCGTAGGAATCTCCACGGTCTGGGTCGCTTCACCGGGAAATGCTTCAACCGCCAGGAAAGTAGGAGTCGCGGTGAAGGAGGAGGGATTGGGTGAGACCAGCAGCAGTTCCGAAATAGAGGGCGCAGTTGGTTTGATTTCCCGCTGACTTTGAATCATCATCACACGGCTGACGCCCCAGATCGCAAAGCCTACCAGCAGAATGACCATCCCAACACCGAAGATCATATCACCGGCAATAAAGTTGCGAACAGGAGGTATATTCGCAATAATAGGTTGGCCGGGTTTACGCACGGGTTTTTGCGGATTTCGTTCACGATGCCGCGCCTGTAAGGCATCTGCAAAACGGAGCAGCAAGGCGTCCACATCCAGGTCGAGGAAGGTAGCATAGTTTGACAACATGCCGCGCGTTTGAACAGTGGATGGCAGCTCATCTAACGCACCTTTTTCGAGCGCTTCAAGATAACGCGCCTTGACGTGCGTATTGTGTTCCACTTCTTCAAGATGGAGGCTCAGAAGCTCCCGCCGTGTATAAAGTTCGTTACCGATCTCCGTCAAGATTTGGCTTGAAGTTTCCTGGGGGCGTTCTTGCGTCTCCCCCCCTGGGCTGGCCTCCAACTCTACGGGAGCAATCGTCGCATCATCTTCCAGACCGGGCGATCCCTTCGGAATAAGTGTCCGCCGCTTCATCCGGGCAGATAAGACGGAACCTAATCTGTTCAGCCAGCTTTGCCAGAGATGATCGCTAACATCCGGTTCCTGCGGCAAATCCTCTTGTGAAGGAATTACACCTTCAAGAACCGGTTCCGGCTGCGCAGCGGCTTCGATCGGCACAACAGGCCCTTCTGCAGGGCTTTGCCACTCAGGTTGAACAACAGGTTCAGTCAGGGGGCTGGGCTGCTCCACGATCTGGGGGGCTGTTTCTAGCAATGGCACAGCTTCTGGCTCAACTTTTTTGCGACCACGTCGCCTAGTAGGGGCTTCGGTGGAAGCAGCCGGGGGGGCATCTGCAGTGGGCTTCGGCTGGCTGGCAGAGCCGTCCGTCTTTTTGCGGCGAGCAGGCTTCGGCTTGAGTGGAAGCGGTAATTCCTCGATGAGAACAGGCTTTTCTTCCACTTGTGGTTCGGGTGCCAGAGTCGCCGGTTGAATGTCGAGCGGTTTGGTATCCGGTTGAGAAGGCAGTGAAGCCTCGTCTGCAGGCCCAATCACTTCCCCGGATGATTGTTGAGCGCTCATCATGCGCATTTCATCGAGTATTTGCTCAACGTCAAGACCGAGGTATTCAGCATAGTTGCGCAAATAACCGCGTGCCTGCACAGGCGATGGCATTACAGAGAGGTCATCTGCTTCCAGTGCCTGTAAATATTGAATGCGGATGCGAGTGGCTTCAAATACCTTTTCGAGCGTAAGGCGTTGTTCCTGGCGCTCTAGCTTGAGTCGTTGACCAATAGTGTGCGTCATGATAAGCGCAGCAATCCTGCGGGGAAACGAAACATCACCAGCCCCCCAGCGTACGGGAAAGAACTGGTGATGTCATGCGCTGCTTGGAATAATTATGCTTCTGCTGTTTCAGCCGCCTGGGCGGGTGCTTCTGCCTGTGCCTGCGGGGTCTCAGCTGGTGCCGAAGTAGTATCCTCAACCGCTTCACCCTCGCGATGGACAATGATCTTAACTTCAGGGACCAGGTCCATAGTGAGGCGGACGTGAGCGGTAAACTCGCCGAGGTTGCGGATGGGCTGCATATCGATCTGCTGTTTCTTGACCTCGAAGCGGGTCTTTTCCTGAATGGCGTTCGCTACATCCTGAGTAGTGATGGAGCCATAGAGTTTACCCGTCTCGCCAGCTTTGGCTGCAAAGACGACCGTCACACCATTGATGTGGTTGGCAAGATCTTTCAGCTCGGAATTCTGTTCTGTGCGGCGGATCTCAGCCTGAGAGCGGATCTTTTCTGTCTGCTTGAGCGCGCCAGCGGTGGCGAGCACGGCCAATTTCTGTGGGAGCAGGAAATTGCGCCCGTAGCCATCGGCGACCTTTTTCACATCGCCAGCACGGCCCAGTTTATAAACATCCTTGATCAGTAATACTTTCATGTTTTAAGCCCTTTCTAGACTTTCTTGCGGATTTTTGCCTGAGCGAAGGGTACAACGCTCGGCGGAGTATTTTATCACACTATCCTGGAATCTTCCCCAAGCATTTTGGAAAACCTCGGCTGAGCGGTTCTAGCGCTTCTCCAGCAGGTCCATATACGCGCCTTCGAGCAGATCGTTCTTTCCTACACCGAGGCTTACCATCAGACCTTCGGCAATTGCCTGCCCTTCGGCATCACTCTGCCCTTCTTTCAGAACCACTTCCAGTTCCATAAATTGACCCAGGCCCTCGACCTCATCCAAATGGACGCGGGTCTGGCCGATCAGATAGAGGTGGCGAGTTTTCCTGACAACACCCCGAATGCCGTAAGCCAGCTCAAGGACATGCTTAAGATTTTCCGAATCGGAGGTCAGGAAAATATGATAGTCTGAGCGCTTGGGGCCCCCCTGATCAGGACGCGTGTAATAGATGAGTTGCCCCTCATGCGCTGAAAGGAGGCGCAGTTTCAATCTTCCCTGCGGCGTGTTGAAGAATATATCCTCCTGGGCAATGATCTGCCCTGGTGTACCGCTGAGTTTTTCCGCCCGAGATTTGATTTCCGCAAAATTTGGAACACGTGCTTTGATTTCTATATTAGAAGGCAAGCTAAATGACCTTTCAGGGCATGGTTTTTTCCGGCCAGGGCGCGAACTTCATCACACCCTGCCCAACCCGTTGAGCCAATTCTTCAAAGAGCTGGCCTGTACCCTCATCGAGCGGCAGGTACTGGGTCAGGAACAGTTCGCCAAAAGAAGTGATCGAAGTAGTGGCTGAAGAAATATACTTGATGAGGCCAAATTCATCATGACGGAATGAAAAGTAATCGATGCTCGCCTCCTTATCCTGCTCCACAGACGAAACCATTTTCCAATAGCGTTCGAAGAGTGGATACCCATTCCGATTCCGAAATAATTTCATCAGATATTTGAAATAGGGCTGGGCGCGGTAACGAAGACTATTCTCTCGAAATGTACGCATGGAATTGAGGGCATACTGATCCCAGTTGTCGATCACATGGCTCCGAGCCACCAAATCCTTGCCAAAATTGAACCGGCAGGTATTGTAACCACCGGCCGTTTGACCAGCCGCTACAACATATTCGGGCGGCACTTTAAAAAAGGACAGAATAATGTTATTCGCCGCGATCACATCCCCATAAACGTCGGCGAGAAAAGCTGGCAGGCGCACCTGGCCCGTCAGTTCGATCATTTTATCGAGCACTTTTCTGATATTGAACACATCGGTCGATACAGCCGCGGAGGGCTGGCGGACAATCTGCTTCTGATCGAGACCGCTGGCGGCGAGCAGGAACTCACGTCGCTCCAGGGTAGTTAATTGGAGGGCGTTTGCCAGGTGAAAGAGCAATTCAGGTTCAAAGTATTTCTTCACACCACGTTCCATCTGACTGATCACTGCTTCATCCACCTCAGCATATTCAGCGAGTTCGAATTGCGTCCGGTCAAGGTCCTGACGCAATGTTGCCAATAATTGACCAAATTCTTTGCGGTTCATATATCGGACTTCCACAATCGACTCAAAGAAATCTTTGAGTCGATTGTAAACTACATTGCTGGACTTTTCCATACAGATATAAGATAATTTTTGCATACCCTACCTGGTAGGGTAGGGTGTGATACCGGACTTATTACCGGGTCGAATAGGGTGGATCCTCAGGAGGGGGATAGCGGCTAGCAAAAAGACTCCAACTGAAGTTGGAGTCTTTTTGCTTTCTAGAGATCGTGAGGAAAACTTCCCAAGCAGCAACTTCGGAAGTTTTCCTTTTCAGGTTCAGTTTACATTCATGAACCCAAATATTCGCCACATACCCCGCATCATCATGTGACCAAAATCTGGCTTCAAAAACTGATTCGGGCAGGCTCCCGGAATCACTGAGATGTTATTGGCTTTGCACAGCTCCACAGCAGATTGCGAGACGCTGGTCGCATCTGCCTGGAGACCAGGCTTGCTGCCCATCATGCAGTGCATCCAGACATGCTTGACACCCAGCTCAACACATTGCTGGACAACCTGTTCTGTCACCCTGGGGCTGGTCAGCATAAACACCGCATCAACCTTTTCCGGGATGGATTTCAGATCTGCGTAGCATACCTGACCGTCGTAGGTCGAAATACGTGGGTTCACTGCATAGACCTGGTAGCCATTCTCTTTGAATTTTTTGTAGGCCAGGTTACAGCCCGTGTCGCGCTTATCAGAGACTCCAACAACAGCGATTTTCTTCTGTGCCAGAAAATCTTGGACGAGATGATCAATTTTGGCCATATGTTTTCTCCTTAATCAGAAATCGGAGCTTGAGAGGCCCCGACTCCAAACATTTTGATAGTTGCCTCACAAATGCAGTCTTCATTGAAAATTATAGGCAGGATAGATCACGAAACAAGATGACAAATATCACATACATAACGTTTTAATGTTGGTCGTTTGGTGATTGACCCTTTAGAATCTCGGAGAAGAAGACGTCCAGGCGCGCCTCCAACATATCGACGAAGTACCTCATAAAGTCGGCTTTTAGTTTGATACATTGCTCTCTCGAACTGTCAATCAGTCCCTGACAAATAAATTGCAATTGCTCCAAATGTTCCACGTCCGATCGAATGAGTGCCGCCAGCTCACCTGGCGAGAGGCTAGAGAGCTCCTTTTCAAAGCCCAGAACCGGATATGAATAGTGACCGTTTTTGAGATCTTCCTCAAGATCAATAATATCGTCCATGATCTGCAAAGGGGCACCCCACTCATAGAAAAATCGAAGGTAATCATCAATCTGATCCGCTTTCCCGCTTTTTTGAAGCAGCAGAGCAAACGGCAAGTACCCATGAACTGCCTTGTAGCCGCAATCTTCCGGGTGCTCTTTGGTGTAGGGACTCCTTACAAATCTTGATCGCTTCTCCTTGATCTCTGCCATCAAGTACAATTGTTTGAAACGTCCAAGCAATTCATAATCAACTCTATCAAATTCAAAAGACTCCAGCAACAATTTGTCGTGCTCCTGGATAAACGATAAAGAAAGCAAGATCTCTGCTGCATTTTGAGTCTGCTCGTCAAGGTTTGAATCTAAAATCATGTAACCCGCCACTCCTAGCATCGTCGATTGAAAGATCTTATCCAGGTTTTCTATGGCTTTCTTCTGGCCCTCATGATCGAGCCAGGCTGTGTACATTACAATGGCTGGATAAGCGACCCGAAAATATCCTTCCTCCATCCTTCGCTTGTAGTTGCTTGACGCTGCTAAGTCAAAGCCCTGCCGCGCAGCAAACACCCGTAAAGTCGAATCGACTGCAGCATCAAATATTCGGAAAGCTTGAGCCATCATTTCTTCAGCAGCATTCTCTGCCGTCTCAGCTGTGGGAGCCGATGCGAGATAAGATTTTGTCAGACTTTCCATAGAGTGAGGGCCCATTTCCTTATAGAGTTCGAGTATCTGTCGCAGCAGTTGCACAGCTCCATCGATCGAAGCTTCGTCTGTGATTTTCATTGGGTCCATTGAAATATTCTCCTTACAATTACCCTTTGTGGGGGAAACTTTTTCAAAGAATGAAAAATTGGAGCTACAGGGCTCCAATTTGGCTATAGAACGTTGGTTGAATCAAGATCGTGCACATTTGCTAACAGTATACAATACTTTGTGAAGATTGGAGCAATGTTATCCATCGGCCTGTTTTTCTAAAAATACCTTGCCATATTTGGGGGGTGGTTACACGCCAAACGCCTGTTTTTTGTGGAATTCTGAATTCGCTATGAATTCGCTCATCCTTCGCTCATCCTTCGCTCTGAACTCGTACCCAACTTAAGCCCCCAAATATGGGGGGTGCCTTTTTGACAGCTTGCGCATACTTCCCCTAGATTTGCATTCGGGAATGGATGAGAGAGGTATGTCCGCCAACGTAAGCATCTCGGAAAAAGGTCTGCTGGTTACCGCGCGCTTTCAAGCTTCATTTTATTCAAATGATATTTGGAAGAATTCTATCTATTTTGTAAGATCAGGTAAATCTAACTGAAATGCAAGTGTTTACGATCCGTCAGGCATTGTTACCAGAAATATCATCCTTAAAATGGGAGTCAAGAAGGAGATCTTCCCTATGTCGACAATTTCTTCAAAGCGACCCAAGAAACACGGTCTTGTTGACTTCGTGATTGTTTTCTTTGCCCTCCTCCTCGTCTTCCTTGTCCTGACACCTCTCAACGGCAGCCTCTCCAATTCCATCCACAGCGCATTCGGAAGCGCACAAACAAACCCATCAATCAGCAGAGAAATTTCCTTCGCTGCCGATCTGCAGTACTGGGATGCAAACTGTAGTCATGGTTGGACCTCAGACTCTACCTGTGATGTGATCGCTACAAAGGCACAATCTTGTACCATCAGCCTGGATTCGGCCTACTGTTCTGAGTATGGCACCTACCTGAAGCAGTTCCGCAATTGACGGAGAGTATTCACCATAGAAATCCTGCAATGAGATCTCCAAGTTCTTCGTGAATTTGGAGATTTTGCTTATGTTGACATCCATAGAAAAACCCTACATCTAGTCCTGTCTTTCAAATCACGAATCCCGATACACTTGGTATAATTCGCAATCTACGAAGCCCTGCGTAAAACGTCCCGACACTTGCACCTGGCGCAAGTGCAGGTGAGGTTGTCGCCGAAAGTGCTAGTGATCTTGGCAAATCCTTGTGAATATGCTTACTTTGCGTTGGATGCCCAGACCCTTCGGGACGGTGACTACCGATTTTGGTTTTCAAATTTCATTATGCAGGCTCGAATGTTGTGCAAGGAGCAGGATGAAATATCATATCTGGACCGAAGGTTGCCAGATGAACGTCGCCGACTCACAGCGCGTCGGCTCGTCATTGGAGCACCTCGGATACACTTTTACCGATAAAGCCGAAGAAGCGGACGTTATCGTTTTAAATACCTGTGTCGTGCGCCAATCTGCCGAAGATAAGGCGTTGGGACGGCTCTCCTCCCTTCTGCCGCTCAAACGACAGAACCCCAATCTGGTGATCAATCTCATGGGATGTCTCGTAGGTGTGCGCGGAGCAGAAAAATTGCGCCAGAAACTCCCTTATGTGGATGTTTTCTCGCCTCCCTCCGATCCGGGACCACTCGTCTCCTTCCTCAGCCAGGGCGACGTTCGCGCCCTTGAATCGGATGAGACCATCCGCCGCTTTGCCTACATGGACGGCGATCTGATCCTGCCCCAACATGAACGCGGGCAGCTTGTCAGCGCACATGTGCCGATTGTCTATGGCTGTTCACATGCCTGCACGTTCTGCATTATTCCATTCCGGCGCGGGATCGAGCGCAGCCGCCCTGTGGGCGATATCGTGGCAGAGATCCGCTCACTTGCCGCGCAGGGCGTTCGGGAAGTTACCCTGCTCGGTCAGATCGTCGACCGTTACGGCAAGGATATCCCGGATGGTCCTAATCTGGCGGCTTTGCTGCGTGTTGTGCACGAGGTGGAAGGTATCGAACGCATTCGCTTCCTGACGTCTCATCCAAATTATTTCGGTGAAGAACTCATGCAGGCAGTTGCCGAGCTCCCGAAAGTGATGCCGCATATCGAAGTGCCGATCCAGGCGGGCGACGATCAGGTGCTCAGCAACATGAAGCGCGGCTACACCCAGAAGGATTATCGCGAGCTCGTCGAGAAAATTCGGAACAGGATTCCAGACTGTTCGATTGCGACCGATATCATCGTCGGGTTTCCCGGCGAGACCGAAGATCAATTCATGGAGACCTACCGCGTCTTAGCGGACCTCAAGCTGGATGTCGCTCATTTGGCGCGCTACTCCTCGCGTGAGGGGACCGTTGCCACTCGCCGCATGGACGACAATGTACCAGACGAAGAAAAGATGCGTCGCTTCCGTATGTTGGAAGAATTGCAGGAAGGTCTTGTTGCCGAGATCAATCAGAAATATCTCGGTCAAACCGTGGAAGTGTTATTCGAAGACAAAGTGAAGAACCGCTGGAGGGGACGCACGCCGACGAATAAACTTGTCTTTGTTGAATCCGAAGAGGACCCTTCGACACGCCCTAACGGGCAGTCAGGGCAAAGCTTGAAGGGCCAGATCCTCCCGGTAACGGTCACATGGACCGGACCCT